>LVAZ01000176.1 GCA_001603055.1 Victivallales bacterium Lenti_02 | reverse complement strand
GGGTTGAACAGCACAATGCCCAGCATTTCCTGGGACTCGGCCAGTCCCTGCAACGCGCCTTCCAGCCGGTTCTTCGGCACCGTGCCGAAACGCCGCTGCGAACGGATAACCACGCCCAGGGAGTTGGACAGGTCGCGGGCATGGCGCAGCAGGGACTCCCGGCTGGAACGCTCGAAGCCGCGATGCTCGGCCATCTGCAACGCCACCAGCGCCAGCCAGACGACGAGCAGAAGCAGGTAGATGAGGCCATTGCGTCGGTTCATGGAACGACTCCTCAGGGACGGGGTGCCGCAGGGACGGCGGCCGGCCCGTTGCTGCCGCCGGTGCTCTCAAAATACCGCTGGAGCCGCTCGGCGTCGACCGACCCGGCGATCCCGACCGCCCGTTTCTCCATTTCCACCAGGGAGTCGGCCGTGTTGCCGGTGACCACGTGGGGGGTCAGGAAAATCAGCAGTTCGGTTTTGGATTTCTCGATGATCGTGCGCCGGAAGAGCGCGCCCACGAGCGGGATGTCGCCGAGCAGCGGCACCTTGCGCACCTCCCGGTTTTCCTGGTCCTCCATCAGGCCGCCGATCACCACGGTCCGGCCGCTCTGCACCATGACCCGGGTCTCGGCGGAACGCTTGACGAAGGTGGGCGCGGTGACGCTTTCGGAAATCGGCACCGTTTCCGCCGAAATCGCGGAAATCTCCGGGGCCACGGTCATCTCCACCAGGCCGTCGGCGTTGATCCGGGGGGTGACTTTGAGGATGATGCCCACGTCCTCGTACTCGATGGTGTTCAGCACCCCGCCCGAGTCCGTCACCTGGCTGTTGCGGATGAAAGGCACTTCCGAACCGATGGTGATGGTGGATTCCTGGTTGTTGCGGGCCATGATCGAGGGCCGCGACAGCACCTCGGTCTTGGTCTTCGTGGCGAGGGCCTTGAAGACCACGTCCAGCTCGCCCTTGGCAAGGGTGAGCGAACCGCCCTGGGCAAGACCGCCCAGATTGAAGAGCGAGCCGAGGGTCCGGGTATCCCCGTCGCCGGAAACCGAGGTGTAGGTGATCTCGGTGCCCAGATCCAGATCGTCGCCATAGGTGACTTCGAGAAAGAGGACGTTGATGAGCACCTGGGGAATGGGCCGGTCCAGCTCGGCCACCAGCCGCTTGATCGTCTCGTTGGTCTCCTGGTCGGTGGTGACGATCAGGGTGTTCGAGTCGAGATCGATCTCGAAATGGGCGGTGCCCAGCTTGCGCTGCTCCGACGCCTCCAGAAAGGAAGCCGGACGGGAGGCGGGGGTCTGGGCCAGGACGGCGGCCGCGGCGAGGAAGGCGATAAGAATGGCGATAGGGTGTTTCATGGGTTTCGCTCCCGATCTGGCCTAGTTTCTGGTTCTGCCGGTGCCGGTGCCGGTCGTGGTGCCCGTGCGGGTGCCGCCGGTCGGGGCCAGGGTGGTGGTGGTGCCGGTGCTCTCGATGTCGTCGAACAGCCCCTGCAGGATGGTCTTGAGATTCTCGAGATCGGCGTTCTCGATCCGGTAGATGTAGATTTGGTTCACGTTCTTCGGGGTCTCGTCGAGCTTCTCGATCACCTTGCCCACCGAAGCGAGCGTGGTGGGCGAGGCGCTGACGATCAGGGCGTTGGTCCGCGTGTCCGCCACCACCTTCACCTCGGCCTCCCCGAGCGAGCGGCTGGTGCTGGTTTGCTGCTGTTGCTGGGAACCGCCGGGCATCATCCGCCCGCCGAACATGCCGAACTGGCGCTGGGTGGAGGCGTTCTGGTTGCTGCTGGTGGTGCTGGTGGTGTAGACCTTCTGGAGAATCTCGGCCACGTCGGCGGCGTCCGCGTAGCGCAGGAAATAGACCTCGACCACCGCCGCGTCCTCCGTCGGCACGTCCACCTGCTTGACCAGGGCGGCCACCTGCGGCATCAATTCGTCGGAGGCGCTGACCACCAGCGAGTTGCTGCGCTCGTCGCCCACGGCGGTCACGCTGGCGGTGGCCAGCTTCGCCTCGCTGGTTCCCCCTTCCGTCTGTTCGCCCCCGCCCGGCATGCCGCCCGGCCCGCCCCGGCGCATCCGGGCGATGAACTCCATCGGGCCGCCCCGATTGGTGCTCTGGTTCTGGTCGGGCTTGGCGAACACCTTGTTCACCACCTCGGCCAAATCCGTGGCCTTGGCATGTTCGAGCGGGAACACGCGGATTTCGGTGATGTTCGAGATCGAGGTGTCAAGGGCCTTGACGATCAGCACCATGCGCCGGATGTTCGTCCGGGTGTCGGTGAGAATCAGCGAATTGCTCGAGGCGTTGGCCGAGAGCTGGGAGCCCTCGCCCAGCAGCGGGCGGAGATTCTCCACCAGCTTCGCCGCATCGGCATATTTGACGGGGATGATCTGGGTGGCCATGCTGTCGGACCGATTGATTTTATCGGGATCGGCCCCCGCCGCCACCGGCAGGTCGGCCGCCAGAGCCGCCGAGCGCGAGACGATCCGCAGCACCCGCTCGGTCCGCACCGCCGCCAGCCCCTGCCGGGCCAGCACGGTGTTCAGCAGTTCCACCGCCTCGTCCGGATCGAGCGGCTGATGGCTCCACACATCCACGCTGCCGCTCACCGGCACGTCCTTGACGATGATGAAGCCGGCCGCCTGGCTGAGATGGTCCAGCACCGCATCCACCGGGGCACTGCGGAAATTGAACAGAATCTTCCCGGCGGGCACCGGCGGCGGGGCGTCCGGCAACGGGGCGGGCGGCGGCGGCGGGGCAAAGGGCCGGACCTCGACCGGCTTCCCGGCCTCGGGAGCATCCCGCGCCGGGGCCTCGGCCTCGGGTGCCACCGCTTCGGCGACCAGCGCCTCGACGACGGCCTCGGGCAAGCCACCCTCCTCCTGGGACCAGCCCCGCAACGGAGCGTGAAGCAGCCCGGCGGCCGCCAGCGACAAAACCAGCCTGCGAGTGAAAAAGGTGTTCATTGTCCGAGTTCCCGTTTTCTGCGTTCCATGAGCCGCTGCAACAACTCCGCCTGGCTGGCGGTCTGCCGTTCCGTCTTTTCCTGCTGCACCGAGGGGGCCTGCGCGGCCCGGCCGACCACCGTCCAGACGCCCTCGCCGCCGTCGCTGAGCCGTTCCCCCACCGCCACGCGCAACCGGCGCTCCCCGCCGAGGGCCAGCTCCGCCCCGGTGGAATCCACCAGCGCGACGGTCAGTCCCTCGACCGCCTGGCCGACGGCCACGGCAACGACCGCCTGCCGCGCGTCGGCAAACAGAGCCACGGCCCGGTCGTCGGCGATGAAGACACCGGCCAGGGCCAGGGTCTTCGCCACCGGCGGCGGGGGCCGGACCTCGGGCTCGCGGGGCGTGGCCTCCCGCTGCGGCTGCCGGGTGGCATCGAAGATGTTGCGCTCGACCACCAGCCGGTACGCGCTGAAGGGCGGCGGGTCGGCGACGACCGCCAAGCCGAAAAGAAGCCAAGCCAATGCCGTTTTCCCGATCATCGCGCCGCCTCCGCCGCCACGGTGCCCGGCAGCGCCGTCAGCACCAGTTCCACATCCAGCGCGCGACCGTTCTCGGCCCGCGAATGCAGACGGGTCCGTTCCAGGCGCACCGGGGCGGGCATGGTTTCCAGATCGTAGAGGAAACCGGCCACCGCCGTCAGATTGCCCTCGGCCGACACCGCCAGTTCCAGCAGCGGCAGGGAGTTCCGGTCCCGGTCCGCATTTTCGCGCCAGGCGGGACGCAGACCCTTGAGCAGAACCCCGCGCTCGACGGCATGGGCTGCCACCGTCTTCAGCACCTCGTTTTCGGCTTCGGTTCGCCGGCTGGGGAAGGACAGCTCGCGGCGGCGCTCGCTTTCCCGGCGCCAGTTCGGCAGGGAGTCGGCAAGGCGTTCCACCGCCGTCAGTTCGCCCCGCAGGACCGCCGCCCGTTCGCCGTCCGCCCGCCAGGCGGCCCGCAGCGGGGGCAGCAGCATCCGGTCGCCCACAAAGGCAAACAGGAACACCAGCCCCACCACCGCCAAGTATCGTTCACGTCTTCCAAACATGGTCAGGCACCTCCGCTGCGGGTTGCCGAGGGCAGCGAAAACGAAATCGAGAAGGTCATGGGATCGCCTGTCTTGGTGCCTTGCCGAGTGCGCAGCACACCCAGATTCCGGGTCCGCTTGCCGAGCGCCTCCGTCACCTGGAACAGGCTGTTCTGGTCCCGTGCGCAGCCCGTGAGCGACACCGTGCCGTCGGGCTCGATCGCCAAATCGGTCACCCAGACTGTCCCCCGTTCCGGGAACGCCTCGGCCACGACCAGCAGCACCGTCAGCCGCTCGGGTTCCTGGCGGAACCAGGGGGCCGTCGAGCGCAGTTCGTCGCGCAGTTCCTCCGCCTCCCGCCGCTGATCGGCGAGCCGGGCCAGACCGTCCTCCAGCCGCCGGATTTCCAGCCGCCGGGCCAGAAACGCCCCGCCGAAGGCCAGACCGGCCAGCGCCAGCGCGACCCCGGCGGCAACCAGGGGACGGCCCGCCCGCGTCGCCCACCAGCGGGAAGACCGCTCCCGCTCGGGGGGAACCAGGCAGAGCGCATCGTCGCCGAATCCGGGATGCCGCGCGGCCATGAGCGCCGCCTGGACGGCCGGCTGGTGCCCCCCCGGCTGGGCCGGGACGCACTGCCACTCCGCCCGCTCGCGAATCCGCGCCGTCAGCCCCTCGGCCAGTTGGCCGGTGCCGAGCACCCGGACCGACACCCGCTCGGCTTCCTCGCCGGAAAACGCGGACAGCGTCACCAGCAGGTTGCGCATGGCCGTCGTCAGACACTCGTCGAGATGCGGACCGGAACTGTCGCGATACAGCGCGAGCTGGCGCAGAACCGCCGGCCGCCCCTGGCGGCGGACCAGGGCGTCCATCTGCTCGGGCAGCGGCAGAATGTCCACCTCCGTTCCGACCGTCTCCAACGGGAGCGCGCCGGCCACGGCGGGCAGCAAGGCTTCGAGCCGCAGACCGGCCAGACGGCAGGCCTCGGCCAACTGGCGGGCCACGCCCGGCTCCACCGCCACAGCCAGAACCTGGCCGGCGGCGTCCGGGGGCTGGCACAGCAGACCCGCCGCCGGGACCGGTGCCCCGCACTGCCGCTCCAGTTCGAGCGCCGCCGTGGCGACCAACGCCTCCGGCGGCAGGCCGACGGACGAGAAGCGGCTGCCCACCACCCAGTTCAACGGCAGGGCCAAGCGGCAATTCCGGGCCGAAATCCGGGCGCTTGCCAGAACCTCGCGCAGTTTGGCCGCGATCACCTCCGCCTCGTCCCGGCCGGGGTCCAGAGCGAAGGGAACGCAGTCCTGCGCCTCGACCGCGCCCGCGCGGACCACGGCATAGGCCAGTCGTCCCCCGCCAAGGAAGAGACCGAGCGTGGCCGCTGATTTGCTGGTATGACTCACGGTATTCATGATCCTTCGTCGCTGTCGGCCAGAGTTTTCGTTATCCATTCGTTCCACATATCCTCGCCCAGCGGCCACGCCATGCCGCTCAGGTCCCGCCGGGCCACCAGCAAGGGGGATCCGGAGGACAAATCGAAAACCAGACGGACCCGCCGCACGGCCCGGCGATAGTCGGCCACCACCACCACGTCGGCGGAAATCTGATAGGTCCGGGTGGTCACCCTGGGTCCCAGCTCGCGGGCGCGGTCGTCGCCCAGCGCGTCCAGCACCCAGGCGATGCTGGTCAAGCTACTGGAATTGGCGACCCGGTAGGCGATCAGCTTTTCCGCGTCGCCGTCGCCGATCCCCGGGAGACAACGCAGCACCGCGAGGGGGGCCACATTCACGTTCACCAGCCCCGGCACTGTCTCCTCGTCCGACATGGTCAACTCCTTGGCGATCCGCTCGAACTGCTCGCGCTCCAGCCCGCTGCGGGCGGCGAATTCGAGCACGCTCCGGTAGGGGCCGGCGCTTTCCGCCCGGCTGGCCGTCTGGGGATCGAAGGTCCGGGCCAGAAAGCGGCGCAGAGCCTGGGCGTCGGTGACATTGGTCCTGCCCTCGCCGCCGCCGCCGGTCCCGTTCGGTTCGGCGCTATGGACCGTGACCAGATGATAGATGCCGTAATCGGCCAGGTTGCCCCCTGTGCCATCCCCCTCCCAGGGGTCGATCTCCCCGTTCCGGTTGCGGTCCTTGCCGTAGAGGATATCCTCGGTCATCCCCTCGACCAGCAGCAGTTCCTCGATGCTGTCGAAGGGCGCGTTTTTGGCCCGGTAGGGGGGCTTCTTGCGGGAATAGGTCTCGTCCTCCGCGCCGTAGGGCTGCGGTTCCGAATCCGCGTCCCGCCAGTCGACGATGGCCGCCGCGAGCGCCTCGGTCATCCCCGGCAGCGCCTGGAGCATCGCCTTGCCGGCGGTGTTCAGATTCAGTTTCCCCGCCTCGGAGACCAGGCCGTAGGACAGCTCGGGACTTTCGTTCCAGATCGGGGCCAGCAGCCAGAAGGCGCTGCCGCCGACCGGGATTTCCTTCACGTCCTCGCTCTCCAGTTCCGGCATCTCCCCGGCCTCCACCGTCGCCAGCAGGGCTTTGACATAGACGGCGGCGGCCTGCTCCGTGTGGCGGCATTGCAGATTCGCCCGCGCCCCGCTCCGGGTCCGGTAGCCCAGCACGGCGACCTGGCCGAAACAGAGGGCCGTCGCAGCCAGCGCCAGCGCCAGCCACAGCACCAGAATCAGGGCGAAACCATGCTGGGAGGCGGATTTCATTGCCGCCCTCCCCCACCGCCCTGCCCGGCGCTGGCCGGCTCGATCCGCACCGGCACGAGCAGGCGGCGGACGGGCGGATTCTCGGTTCCATCGTCCAGGGTGAAGGACAGCGCCACGGCCTGGGGCAGCCCCAGCCCGCCCGTGCTGTCCCACACATCCTGCCAGACCGTCCCGTCGTAGTAGGTGATCTCCAGCGAGCCCACCCCGGCCAGCAGGACGGTCTCGACGGTGGCCGAGTCGTCGGTCGAAAGCGGGTTCACCGTCGCCGTCCGCAACCAGTCGAGCGTGTCGTCGGAATTCTCGGACAGCTCGTAGACGACCCGGACGCAAGCCCCGGTCGCGTTGGTGGCGAAGGCGAGAGTGTCGCGGCGACCGTCGCGGGTCTCGCTCTTGGTACCCGTGAACTGGCCCGTCAGATCGCCGCCCGGCAGCAGCAGGCCGGTCAGATCGTCCAGGACCAGGTCCATGGCCCGGCGGAGGCGGAAGGTCTCCGCCGCCGCCTCGTTGGCCCGCTCGCGCTCGCGCAGCGCGCCCTGCACCGGCACCGCCAGCGCCGCCAGCAGCACCGCCATCGAAAAGCAGGCCACCAGCAGTTCGAGCAGGGTGAAGAAATGACGATGCCGCATGGTCATTCCTCCATTACCGTGGGATTGGCCGCCAGGGCGACCAGGGTGGCTTCGGTGGGACGGACGGCGTCGGTCCGGGAAACCGTCAGGCGAAGCACGGTCACGGGCAGGCTGGTATCCGGCTCGAAGCTCTCGGTTCTCAGCACCCAGCGGTACTCGGGCTCGTCCGCGAAGGTGCCTTCGCTGTCGCCGTTCTCCCACTCGCCGGTGACTTGCAGCTCGTTCAGCTTCTCGTCGGCCAGCCGGACCGTCCATTCGAGCTGCACGTCGTCGCCGACCAACCGGCGGGCCAGGGCGATGCCGCGCACGGCCACCGGCACCACCAGGGCCACCACCAGCACGGCCACCAGGACTTCGGCGAAGGTGAAGGGGTGCCGTCTCATTCCGCGTCCTCCGCCACTTCCTCGGCCACCGCGAACACCCCGCGCGCCGTGAGCAGGCGCACTTCGCTCGCCTCGCGGTTGCCGCCGGAAACGAACCGGATGCGCAGATTCCCGTCCGCGCCCTCGATTCCCCCGTCGGGCCGGAAGGTCAGTTCCAGCACTCCCGAAGCGGGGGACGGCTCGACCTCGATGGTGATCCCGGACGCCGCGGTGAACTGGGCCCCGTCCACCGTTTCCGTCGCGAAGGTCTCGACCAGCCGCCAGCCGTAGGTGCCGGTCGCGGGCTCGACCCACAGGCGCGTGCGGCAGGACTGGGCTCCGGACACGGCAGCGGCCCGCTGGGTCAGCGCCACCAGCCGCCGGGCCTCCTCCCGCACGCTCCGGCCATGGACGAAACCCGCCAGGCTGGGAGCCGTCACCGCCAGAATCGTGGCCATGACCGCCATGACGATCACCAGTTCAAGCAGACTGAACCGCAAATTGTGCCGTCCACGCCGCACGGGTTATTTTTTCCAGTTCGTGATGTCGTCGTCCGTCCCCTCGCGCCCGTCCGCTCCCCGCGAACTCAGATCGTAGCCGTAGGTGTTGTTTTTCCCCGGATACACATAGATGTACGGATTGCCCCAGGGGTCGCTGTCGGCCGGCTTGCGGAGGTAGGGGCGCCAGTTCTTCACCCCGGACGGCTCCTCGACGAGGGCCTTGAGTCCCTGGTCGGAGCTGGGGTAGAAGCCATGGTCCACCTCGAAGGCGTCCAGCGCCGTTTCGAGTCCGGCGATCTCGGTCCGGGCCGCCGTTTCGCGGGCCTGCTCGGACCGGCCGGTGAATTTCGGCACCACGATGGCCGCCAGCGTGGCCAGGATGACCAGCACCAGGAGCAGCTCGACCATGGTGAAGTTGCGGGTTGTTCGCCGTCTCTCGATTCGTTGTTTCATGTTTTTCACCTCTTGCTTGACGCCCTATTCAGCGGATGTAATCCTGCAATGCGAAGATCGGCAGCACCATGCCGACCACGATCCCTCCCACCACGCCGGCCATCAGCACCAGCATGGCCGGCTCGGCCAGCGACACCGCCATGCGCAGCCGCCGGTCCAGCTCGCCCTCCGTGGTGTCGGCCAACCGCACCAGTTCCTGTTCCAGCCGCCCGGTCTCCTCGGCCACCGAGATGATTTCGAGGGCCGAGCCGGGGAAGAGCCCGCCGCAGGCCTGGAGGCTGTCGGCCAGCCTGCCGCCCTGGCTCAGGCGCTCGACGCTCTGGTCCGCCGCGCGGGTCAGCACCTGGTTGCCGAGGGATTCGCGGGCCACGCGCAGGGCGGCGAGCAGGGGCACTCCCGCCCCCACCAGCGTCCCCAGCATCCGGCAGAACCGGATCATGGCGAAACGCGAGACCAGCACCCCGATCAGGGGTTGCCGCAGCGTCCACTGCTCCCAGCGGAAACGCCCTGCGGGCGTGTTCCACCAGCGCAGGAAAAACACGCCCCCCACGCCGGCCAGAGCCACCAGGGCCAGGCCATAGTGGCGCACCCCGTCCCCCAGGGCCACGATCGCCTGCGTCAGCCTCGGCAGTTCCGCCCCGAAGTCGTCGAAGATGGTCTTGAACCGGGGGATGAAGTAGACCAGCAGAAAGGTCACCACCACCGTGGCCAGGCTGGCCAGGGCCAACGGATAGACCAGCGCCGCCGTCACCTTGCCCCGCAAGTCCCGCTCGCGCGACTGGAATTCGGCCACCTGGTTCAGCACCACGTCCAGAAACCCGCCGGCCTCGCCCGCCTTGACCATCGCGATGTAGACGCGGGGGAAGGTCCGGGGAAATTGTCCCATCGCCTCCGCCAGGGAGGCCCCGTCGATCACCAGGCCATGCACGGCCCGCCACTGGGCTCTGGCATTGGCCGAACCGGCCTCGCCCGCCAGCCGTTCCAACGACCGGGCCAGGGGAATCCCCGCCGCCAGCAGCGCGGCCAGTTGCCGGGTGAAGGTCTCCAGTTCCGCCTGGGAGACGCGGCCGCGCATCTGGGCGGCATGGCTCTCCACTGCGGCGGCATCGGCCACGTTCTCGGCCATGTGCAGGGGGCGCAGACCGCGCTCGGCCAGCCGCCGCAGCGCCTCGGCCCGGCTGGACGCCTCGAGGCGCCCCTCCTGCATGGTGCCGTCGGCGGCAAGTGCCCGGTAGACCAGGTTCATTCCTCGCCTCCCGTCAGCCCGGCCTTGCTCACGCGCAGCACCTCGGCCAGGGTGGTGTCACCCTCCCCGATCACCCGCAGGCCATCCTCGTAGAGGGAACGCCAGCCGAACCCCCGCGCCGCCTCGCGCAGTTGCCCCGCCGAACACCCGTCCATAATCAGGCGGCGCAGCTCCTCGCGCATGTCGAGCAGCTCGAAAATGCCGCGCCGGCCGCTGAAACCGGTCTGCCGGCAGGCTTCGCAGCCCACCGCCCGGTACACCCCGGCCATCCCTTTCAGCACCCGCCGGGTTTCCGCCGAATCGTCCGGCTCCTTGCAGTGCGGGCACAGCACCCGCACCAGGCGCTGGGACAGAATCGCGTCCACCGACGAGGCCACGAGATAGGGCTCGACCCCCATGTCCACCAGCCGGGTGAGAGCGCTCGGCGAATCGTTGGTGTGCAGGGTCGAGAACACCAGATGCCCGGTGAGCGAGGCCTGGACGGCGATGGCGGCCGTCTCGGCGTCGCGGATTTCGCCCACCAGCACCACGTCGGGGTCGTGGCGCAGAATCGAGCGCAGGCCGCGGGCGAAGGTGAGCGCGGTCTTCTCGTTCACCTGAATCTGGTTGACGCCTTTCACCTGGTACTCCACCGGGTCCTCGATGGTGATGATCTTGCGCTCCGAGTCGTTGATTTCCTGGAGCGCGGCGTAGAGCGTGGTGGTCTTGCCGCTGCCGGTCGGGCCGGTCACCAGCACGATGCCGTGGGACAGGCCGAGGGTCTCGCGGAACAGCCGCAGCTCCCGTTCGCCCATCGCCAGACGGTCCAGCCCGATCACCGTCCCGTCCTGGCGCAGCAGACGCATCACCACCGCCTCGCCATGCACCATCGGAATCACGGACACGCGCACGTCGATCTGGCTGCCGGCCAGCCGCAGCTTCACCCGCCCATCCTGGGGCAGACGCTTCTCGGCGATGTCCAGATTGGCCAGAATCTTGATGCGCGAGACAATCGCGGGCTGGTAGCGTTTCATCGTCGCCGGGACGGGCACATCCTGCAACACCCCGTCGATGCGGTAGCGGACGCGGAACTCGTCCTCGAAGGGCTCCAGGTGGATGTCGGTGGCCCGCTGGCGGATCGCGTCGGTGAAAATCTGGTTGACGAAGCGGATGATGGTGGCGTCGTGGGCGGCCTCCTCGAGGTCCACGCCCGCATCCGTCTCGGCGCTGGCGAAGACCCCGCGGTCACCCAGCGAGTCCAGCGTGTCCGCCCCGATTCCCAGATGGGTTTTCAGCGCCTCGCGCAGGGCCGCGTCGGGCACCACCACGGGGACCAGCTCCTCGCCGGCCAGCCGGCGCAGGGCGTCCAGTCCCTCGGTGCGGAACAGGGCGGCGGTCGCCACCTCGATGCCCACCTCGGTCTGGTGCAGGGGCAGCAGTTCCTCGCGCCAGAGCACGGCCGCCGGGAAACGGGCCAGCAGGGCCGAATCCGGCTCCTCGCCGCGCAAATCCGAGTAGCGCACGCCGTACCGTTCGGCCGTCCAGCGCAGGCAGTCGCCGACGCCGGCCCCGGCCTGGTCGGCAAGGAAGCGGGCGAGCCGCGCGCGATCACTCGCGGCGACTCGCCCTTCGTCGATCAGTTGGTCCAGAATTTCCGTCATGTCCGTAGGGGAGCGGCCGGTTCTAGTCCAGGATGCCCATCAGCACCAGCCGGGCTTCCTGGCGGGCGGTGACGGCGGCCCGCAGCTTGTCGCGCACTTCCTTCAGTTCGGCCTCCTTGGCCGTCCGGCTCTTGCGGAAGGCATCGAGCTTGGCCTGGATGTCGGCCGCCGGGGTGTTCTCGTCGGCCAACGCCTTCTGCAAGGCGGCGGCTTCGGGATTCGCCTCGGCCTCGGGGCCTTCCGGGCCCTCGGGAGCGCCAGGGCCGCGGCGACCCATCATCCGGCCCATTCCGCCCATCATTTCCCGGCGCTTCTCGCTCACTTCCCGCACCAGCGGCCCGAGAACCTCCCACTCCTCCTCGGTGGCGCCGAGCTGCTCGCGCATGATGGCATCCATCCGGGCGCGCATCTGCTCGGGGTTGAAATTGGGACGCTCGCCACGCTCGCCGCGCTCGCCGCGCTCGCCGCGCTCGCCGCGCTCGCCGCGACCGCCGCCGGGTGCCTGGGCCAGAGCCACACTGCCCAGCCCCACGAACAGAGCGACCACAACCGCCGTCAACTGCTTGATCTTTTTCGCGTTCATCATCGGAATGCTCCTGGTTGATTTGGTGGCCTTGCCGGCCACCGGTTGCTTGGTCCGACCCATCCGCCCGATCTGGCGGGCGGTTCATGACAAGCCTATTGCAGACCCTGTGCCAAGCTCTGGCCAAAGCCCAAAAGACCCCCGGTTCCCTGTCCGCCGTACCAAAACTGCGCAATCCGGCCCGTCCAACTGCGCAATTTTTGCGCAGTTCGTCTGGCTCGTCTCTTCGTCGCGACCAGCGTTGCAGGGCCGTGCCGACCCCGTATAGTATAGGTTTGCTTTGGCGCGACCGGGTGGTCGCGCGTTTTTTCCAGATGCGAACCCAAGGAGAATGCCCGATGGCCAAGCCTCCCAGCAGTCCCGAGGCGAAGTCCGCGGTCCCCGCCGAATCCGAGGCGGTGGATTTCATCCGCGCCATCATCAACGACCACATGGCCAAGGGCACCTACCAGCAACGGGTCCACACCCGGTTTCCCCCCGAACCCAACGGCTACCTGCACATCGGCCACGCCAAGGCCATCTGCATCGACTTCGGCATGGCCGAGGAGTACGGCGGCAAGTGCAACCTCCGCATGGACGACACCAATCCGTGCAAGGAGGACACCGAATACGTGGACGCCATCATCGAGGATGTCCACTGGCTCGGCTTCGACTGGGAGGACCGGTTCTTCTACGCCTCCGACTACTTCGGCCAGATGTACGACTACGCCGAGCAGATGATCCGCCAGGGCCAGGCCTATGTGGACGACCTCACCGCCGAGGAGATCCGCCTCTACCGGGGCACCCTCACCGAGCCCGGCCGCGAGAGCCCCTGCCGGAACCGCTCCATCGAGGAGAACCTCGATCTCTTCCGCCGCATGCGCGCGGGCGAGTTCCCCGACGGCAGCCGGACCCTGCGCGCCAAGATCGACATGGCCTCGCCCAACCTCAATATGCGCGATCCGGTCATGTACCGCGTGCTCCATGCCGAGCATCACCGTTCCGGCAACAAGTGGTGCATCTATCCCATGTACGACTGGGCGCACGGCATCGAGGACTCCCTCGAGGGCATCACCCACTCCCTGTGCAGCCTCGAATTCGAGAACCACCGGCCGCTCTACGACTGGTTCCTCCTCCAGCTCGGCATCCACAAGCCCCAGCAGATCGAGTTCTCGCGCCTCAACCTCACCTACACGGTGATGAGCAAGCGCAAGCTGCTCCATCTGGTCAAGAGCGGGCTGGTTTCCGGCTGGGACGATCCGCGCATGCCCACCCTCTGCGGCCTGCGCCGCCGGGGCTACACCCCCGAGTCCATCCGCAATTTCGTCGCCAAGGTCGGCATCACCAAGTTCGCCAGCACCACCGACGTGGCCCTGCTCGAACACTGCCTGCGCGATCATCTGAACCAGGTTTCCCCCCGGGTCATGGCCGTCATCGATCCCCTCAAGGTGGTCATCACCAACTACCCCGAGGGCCAGACCGAGCACATCGAGGCGGTCAACAACCCCGAGAACCCGGCCGACGGCACCCGGCAGATTCCCTTCGGGCGCGAACTCTACATCGAGCGGGACGACTTCATGGAAAACCCGCCCGCCAAGTTCCACCGCCTCTCCCCCGGCGGCGAAGTCCGCCTCCGCTGGGCCTATTTTCTCACCTGCCAGGAAGCCGTCAAGGACGCCGAGGGCAAGATCATCGAGCTGCGCTGCACCTATGACCCGGCCACCAAGGGCGGCAACGCCCCCGACGGGCGCAAGGTCAAGGGCACCATCCACTGGGTCAGCGCCCCCCACGCCCTCGACGCCGACATCCGCCTCTACGACCGCCTCTTCCTCAAGGAGAACCCCGAGGAATGCGAGGAGGGCCAGGACTTCACCGCCAACCTGAATCCCGACTCGCTGACCGTGCTCCGCAACTGCAAGCTCGAACCCAGTCTGGCCGCAGCCGCCCCCGGCACCACCTACCAGTTCGAGCGCGTCGGCTATTTCTGCGCGGACAGCCGCGACAGCAAGCCGGGCCATCTGGTCTTCAACCGCACCGTCCAGTTGCGCGACACCTGGGCGAAGATCGCCCAGAAGGAAGCGCCCCCCCCGGCCGCCGCCAAGCCCGAGCCGACCCCCGAAGGCGTGGCCCTGATCGGCATCGAGGACTTCGCCAAGCTCGAACTCAAGACCGCCAAGGTCCTCGCCGCCGAGCCCGTGCCCGACGCCGAGCGGCTTCTCCGGCTCCAGATCGAGATCGGCAGCGAGACCCGCCAGATCGTCGCGGGCATCGCCCAGTTCTACACCCCCGAGCAGGTCGTCGGCAAGACCATCGTGGTGGTGGCGAACCTCGAACCGGCCACGATCCGCGGCGTCCAGTCCAACGGCATGTTGCTGGCCGCCAAGAAAAAACGTAGCCTCGCCCTGATCACGGTGGATGGCGACATCCCCTCCGGGGCCTCCGTCGGCTGACCCCAATGCGTGAATGGCTCGAACATGCATCGTTCCGTCAACTCCTGCTGACCGGGGTGGCCGGAGCGGTGCTGTTCGAGCTTGCCACCTGCCTCTGCCGCTTCGGTCTCAGCCTGCAAGCCGCCCGACAGACCTCCTGGCTGGCCCCCCTCACCTTCGGCCTGCGCATCCACCACGGCTATGTCGGCCTGGTCTGCCTATTGCTGGCCGCCCTGCCCTGCGCCCCCCTCCCCCGCCATCTGCTGGCCATCCTGGGCCTGACGCTCTTCCTGTCCGACCTGGTCCACCACGGCGTCGTTCTGCCCTTGGCCGTCAGCGCCACCGAATTCGACATCTTCTACCCACCACCGCGCGCATGAATCTGGACGACTGGGCCCAAGTCTACGTCAGCGAGGACCGGCGGCGGCGGTTCCGCGAGGTCCTGGCCCGGCGGCTCGACTGCCTCACCCTCGTCTTCGAGCATGTGGGCGACCCCCGCAACGTCAGCGCCTGCCTCCGGGTCGCCGACGCCTTCGGCCTGGGCCGTGTGATTCACTACGCCGACGGGCGCTACCACCGCAACCACCAGATCAGCATGCACAGCGACCTCTGGGTGGATGTGCTCAATTATCAGCGCTTCGAGGACACCGTGGACCGGGTCCGCCGCGACGGCTTCGCCCTTGTCGGCACCGTCGTCGACGATCCCGCCGCCATTCCCTTCGACCAACTCGAACCGCCGCCCCGAACCGCCCTGGTCCTCGGCAGCGAGCACGACGGCCTCACCCCCGAAATGCGCGCCGCCTGCGACCATCTGGTCACCATCCCCACCTGCGGCTTCGCGGACAGCCTGAATCTCGCCACCGCCGCCGCCATCCTCGTCCGCCATTTCGCCGAAGCCTGCCGGCAGCGCGGCGGCCCCGGAGTCCTGCTCGATCCCGCCGAGCAGGAGCGCCTCTACCGCCTCTGGATCGAGCGCGACGCCCGCCTCAAACTCCGCAAACGCGGCATCCAGGCGGAATTCTGACGCTCAGCCCCTGTCCTCTTTCCCTCGGTCGGCGCGGGTCCGCCGAAGCAGGATCAGGCGGCTGCGCCGCCGCCGCAGATGCCAGAACCGGCGGGCGTAGTCGTAGGCGGGACGGCCCCCCAGCCAGAACCCGATCCCCAGCATGAGCCACGAGAGCAGATAGCAGGCTGCGCCCCCCCATAGCCAGGCGGGATTGTCGCTGACCACCGCCAGCACGGCGAACACCGCGATCCCCCCATACCCGACCGGGAAATTGGCCACCACCAGCGCCAGCCCGATCCGGAACAGCAGCCGATGCCTCTCTGGATCCGGATGGCGCATGGCTACTTGAGAACCATACCGAGATAGTGGGCCGAATCCTGGAGGATGCCGCCGCTGCGCGCATAGAAATCCGCATCGAGCGGGAAGCAGCCGTCCTGCACCTGCATCCACGGGCTGCCCGCGCAGGGATGGAAGGACTGGAGTTCCGCCCAGCGTCGGTAGTTCTGGTGGCCGTTGGTCTCCACCACCCCCACCTTGATGCCCGGCAGGGGCGCGATCCGGCTGGCGAAGGTCTTGTTCCAGTCCACCTGCAAGGGGCCGACCGTGAGGTCGGCGCAGAACATGGGCACCCCGGCCCGGTGGGCCACGTCGGCGATCTTCAGGGTCATGCTCAGGGTCTTGGCGATGGGCTTGAGGGCGATGGCCCCGTAGCCCAGGGCGATCCGCTCCTCGACATCGTGGTCGCAGTGCGCGCTCTCGTCCGCCGCGATGCGGACGCCGAGGTCGCCCACCGGCACCTTGTATTCCTCGGGGAAGGGCTCCTCGATGACCGCGATCTGGTCGAGCGCCCCGATCTTCGCGCAATGGTCGAGGAAGCGCTGGAGACGTTCCTTCGAGTCGTAGCGGCCGTTGGCGTCGAAGTAGTAGGGAATCTTGCCGTTGGCGGTGTAGGGCGTCTCGAAATGGCCGATGGCCTGGTGGATGGCCGCGACCCGGGCCATGTCCCATTGCAGCATCTTCTCGCGGTCGCCGTCGTGCTCGGGATCGGAGCCGATCTTCACCTTCATGAAGAAATAGCCCTGCTCGGCATGCCCGACGATCTCGCTCATGGGAATGGCGTAGGCCATCAGGGGAATGCAGGCCAATTGGTCGTGGCGATGCCCCAGCGCCGCCCGGTAGGCCGCCGGAATCATCTCGTCGAAGGTGGCGAAACCGTGCTCGCGGGCATAGACCACCCAGGCCGCCGCGTCCACGCCCACCAGGGCGTTCAGGGCGAAGGTCAAGCGCAGATCATCCTTGCCGGTGATCGCCTTGCCGTACTCGTAGGTCGCGGGCAGCAACTGGTCGAGCAGGTCCATCGGCGTGTCGAAACTCAGCCCCTCGGCCCGCTTCAGGGCGAACTCCGTCATCGCGAACATCAGACTGTTGCCGGCCGACTCGGAATGGGCGGCGAAAACCGCCGCGTCGCTCCACAGCACGCTCTGCGAGTTCAGGCAGGCCGCCTTGGCCCCCTGCGCGGTCGCGATCCCCGCCACCGTCTGCCAGATTTCCGTCAGATACCCACCCTTGAAACCAAACGGCCGAATCAGCGGCTCGCGCTCGAAATTGCAGTCGGTGCGGACAATCTTCGTGCTCATGGCAGGCTCTCTCCGAAGGGGTTAGCGGATACGTTCGAGCAGGGCGGCCAGGGCCGGCTTCATCATGTCGAGGCAGCGGCGGTAGTCTTGCAGCGTGCCGCCGTAGGGATCGAAGACATCGCGGCCATGCTGGTGCAGCACCGCCATCAGCGGCCGCGACTTGCCCTCGGCGAAAGGGAAACGCTCGACCAGTGTCTCGTAGTGCTGAAAGGTCATCGTCATCACCAAATCCGCCGTCCCCACCATCCGCGACGTCACCAGCACACTGCCCAGACGCAGGGGAATCAGACCACTCTCGGCCAGCACGGCGCGGGCATTTTCGCTCACCGAATCGTTCTTCCGCACCGACAGGCCCGCCGAATCCACCTCGATGTGCCCGAGGCCCTGGTCGTCGCACAGCTTCTTGAACCAGGCCGCCGCCATCGGGCTGCGGCAGGTGTTGCCGGTGCAGACGAATAGTATCCGCATGGTGTCCGTTTCGTAGGCTCTCGACACTTACCGGGTCCTCCGCTGGGAAAAGAAGTCGATGGTCGCCGCCAGGCCGGCGGCGAAATCACTGGTGGGACGGAAACCGGTGGCGGCCAGCTTGTCCACCGCCGCCTGGGAATGCCGCACGTCCCCCGCCCGCTCGGGCAGGTGGACAATCTCGGAAGAGGAACCCGTCAGCCGGACAATCGTCTCGGCCAGATCGCTGATCGTGATCCTGCCGCCGTAGGCCACGTTGTACACGCCGGTCCCCTGGCCCAAAGCGAAATGCGCGTTGGCGGCCACGATGTCCTTCACGTAGATGAAGTCCCGCGTCTGCCCGCCGTCGCCGAATATCGTGATCGGCTCGTTCGCCAGCGCCTTGGCGATGAAGATCGGCACCGCCGCCGCGTACTGGCTCTTCGGGTCCTGGCGCGGCCCGAACACATTGAAATAGCGCAGGCAGGCCGTCTCCAGCCAGCCCTCGCGGGTGAACATCCCGCAGTAGTACTCGCCGTCCAGCTTGGTCACCGCGTAGGGGCTCTTCGGCTCGGGAATCATGGTCTCGCGCTTGGGCACCTCGGGGTTGTCCCCGTAGATCGCCGCCGACGTGCTCAGACACAGCTTCCGCGCCCCGGCATCCGCCGCCGCGCGCAGCACGTTCAGCGTGCCCACCGTGTTGATCTCCACGCATTCGACCGGCGCGTGCATGGACTCGGGCACGCTCACCATCGCCGCCAGATGGAACACATAGTCCACCCCGCGCATGGCCCGCGCCAGCGTCTCGCGATCAAGAATCGAGCCCTCGACGAACTCGACCTCGAAGCCGGCCAGGTTCTCGCGGTAGCCGGAACGCAGGTTGTCCAGCACCCGGACCTCGGCCCGGCCCTGGAAGTGCTCGACGATGTGGCTGCCGATGAATCCGGCGCCGCCGGTGACCAGAACGCGCATGCATTACCCCTTCGGATGGAAAGACGGAATGAGGCAGCGGGGAACATACCCCCAACCGCTTCTCTTCGCCACCTGTGGAACCACCCGGAAACCCGGCGGTCAGCGGCGGTTCCGGAACGGGCGCGGCGGACGGGGCGGCGGCGGTTGCGCGAGGCCGGAACCGGCCTCGCGGGCGATGGCGGAAATGGCCAGCCGGGCCGTGGCGAAGGCGGCATGCAGATTGTAGCCCCCGGTCGGCCCGTCCACATCCATCACCTCGCCCGCGAAATACAGCCCCGGACAGCGCCGGGACTGCATGGTCTCCGGATCGATGTCCGCCAGATCGACTCCGCCCACGGTCACCATCGCCTCCTTGAGCGGGCGCACCCCCCGCACGGGAATCCGCCAGTCCTTGAGCAGCTTGGCCTTGGCCTCGGGCGAGGCGGCGGCAGGAAGCTGCCCGGCCAGAAAGGCGAAGACCTCGCCGGGGGCAAGCGGGGAGGCTTCCTTCCGGCCCCGGCGGGCGCGCGGCGATTCCATCAGACGGCGCGCCAAATCGGCCAGTTGCAGGGCGGGGAAAAGATCGATGCGCAGTTCCACGTCCCGCAGATTCTCGCGGGCCATGATGCGGCTGGCGTTGACCATGGCCGGTCCCCGCGCACAGGTCCGGTCGAGCAGTATCTCGCCCTCGGTCCGCGCCATTTCGCGACCTCCGCAGAACAGACCGACCGCCGTGTCCGGCAGGCTCACCGGCTCGCCCTGCACCAGTTTGCAGGCATCCAGCTCAAGCCCCGCCAGCCCCGGACGGAACGGCAGCACCCGATGCCCCAGCTCCCGCGCGAAACGCTGCCCGTCGCCCACCGAACCGGTTTTCGGATAGCTCACCCCGCCGGTCGCCACCAGCACACGGGGCGCCACCAGGGAGAAATGCAGGGTCCGCACCCGGTAGCCGTTCCCCTCCCGCTCGATGCCCTGCACGGGACTCTGATGCACCAGCGGTATTTCACGGTCGCGGAACACGTCCCGGAAACAGTGGACCACATCGTCGGCCTGCTCGCTGGCCGGAAAGACCCGGCCGTCCTCGTGGACCGTGGTCCGCAGGCCCCGGTCCGCGAACCAGCGCCGGAGTTCCTCGGGGGGAAACGCCGTCAGCGCGGGACGCAGGAAACCGGCGACCGGCTCGCCGTAGGCGGCGAGCATCTCCTCGACCGTGGCCCGATGGGTCACATTGCAGCGGTTGTTGCCGCACAGCAGCAACTTGAGTCCGGGGCGATGGCGCCGTTCGAGCACCACGCAGCGCAAGCCCAATTCAGCCGCGCAGGCCCCGGCCATCAAGCCCGCCGCGCCGCCGCCGACCACCACCACATCCGGCTCGCCCGGAGTCGGGGACGGGAGAGTGGCTGGACGGGGCGGCGGGAAATCGGAACGGCGACGGCCTGGCTTCACTCTTCGGTCTCGTCTTCGTCCAGAAACTCTTCGTACTGGGCGTCCGACATCAGATTCTCCAGCTCGCTCTCGTCCACTTCCTCGAGCCGGCAAATCCAGCCTCGGGACTCGGGCGAGTCGCTCACCGTGATGGGGCTCGCGTCGAGCGCCCGGTTCACGTCCACCACCGTGCCCCCGACCGGGGCGTAGACGTCGGAGGCGGCCTTGGCCGACTCCACGACGCAGAGCACATCGCCCTGGCTCACCACCAGGCCCACCTCGGGCAGTTCCACGAAGGTGATGTCGCCCAGCTCGTCGGCCGCGTAGGCGGTGATCCCCACGGTCGCCCGCCCATTCTCGTACTTCACCCACTGGTGGTCTTCGGAATATCTCTTCATCGGCATACAGTCTCCAAGTGATGTACGTTCATGGTGCGGTTGTCCCACCCTTTCCCGGCACCGCCGCCCTGGAAAGGCCCCGCTCTTCGGGAGAGGAATCGAGGCAATACATATACAGCGAAAAACGTTTTGCAAGTCCGCACCCCCGCCGCCGGGAAATCCGGAGAACTCCGCAGTACCTTTCCCGGTCAGCAACCGACCGGAAACTGGAGACTGCCGCCCCATGAAACGGCTCTGGATAGCGGACGTGCACGCGAACCTTCCCGCCTTCGCGGCGGTGCTCCGGGACGCGGGGACCGTGGACGAAATCGTCTTTCTGGGCGATGTCGTCGGCTTCGGCCCCCATCCCGGCGAGTGCGTCGACCTGCTGGCGGCGCTGGTCCCCAAGGCCATCCTCGGCAACCACGACGAAAGCATTCTCGCCCGCGCCAAAGGCGCTCTGCCCGGCAACTGGGACCAATGGACCCGCGACCGGCTCAGCGAAGGCCACATCGCCTATTTGAAACATCTTCCTCAGGAACGGGAACTGCCCTTCGGCCAAGGCGTCGCCACAATCCGCCACCTCGTCCCCGGCGCGCCCTACCTCCACCCCGCCATGCCCGACGATGTCCTCGAACGGCATCTCGCGGCCGTAGCCGACCGTTTCCTGATCTGCGGCCATTGCCATCGGGCCATCGACCGGACGCTGGGAGACCGCAGGCTGGTCTGCCTCCCCGCCGTCGGCCAGCCCCGCAATCGCGACCCGCGCGCGGGCTATGCCGTCGAGGAGAACGGCAACCTCGAATTCCGGTTTGTCGCCTACGACATCGAGCGGGTGGTCGCCGACCTTGACGCGATTAGTCTGGAGGAATCCTTCCGCCAGCGCTGGATTCGCTTTCTGCGCACCGGGCACGACCCCGAGTGGTCCCGCGAATACCCGCCTCAGGGCCGGTAGGCCAAAGGCTCGCAGAAGGCGTGGAGGTTCGTGGGCGGGGTACCCGGCGGGATTTCGCAGCCAGCGTTCACCATGAAGGGATTGCCCGCCGCCGCATAGCACCGCTCCAGAGCCGCGCGGATGCCCGCAGGCGTGCCCCGGCTCACCACCGCCACCGGATCGACATTGCCCGCGATCACCACCCGCGGACCGACCGCCGACCGCACCGCGCGCAGGTCCACCATGTGGTCCACATCGAGAATGTCCAACCCCAGCCCGGCGATTCCCGGCAGCAGTTTCGTGATATCCCCGCAGATGTGCAGCTTGGCCCAGGCACCCCTGGCCTGGATGGCGCGGACCAGACGCGCCTCGCGCGGTTGGATTTCGGCATGGTAGAAATCGGGCGTCACCTGGCTGGCGATGGCGTCGCCGATGCCCACCGTGTCCGCCCCCGCCGCGATCTGCGCCTCCGCGAAGGCGATCCCCACCTCGACGCAGCGGTCCATCAGCTCCCGGCAGAAGGGCACATCGTCCATCGTGTCGATCAGGAAATTCATCACCCCGCGCAAATCCGCCGCCTCGGCCCCCGGCCCCTCGATCCAGCCAAGCACCGACGCCTCGCGCCCGACCCGGCGGCGCATCTCGCGGGCCGCCTCGACCCGGTCCCGCATCCGTTCCGACCCCAGCGGATCGGGGGTCTTGAGCAAACCCAAATCCTTGCTCTCTTCCAGCGGATGGGCCAGACATCGGGGCACGGCGTCCCGCAGATACTCGATCTCGGCCCCGAACCCCTGCGTCTCCCGGTACGGATCGGAAATGCAGCTCACCTGCTCGAAGCCAAACTCCTCCCGGCAGCGCAGATTGGCCTCCGCGAGCACCCGGTAGTCCGCCGCGAAAGCCCCGTAGTTTGAACCGATGTGCTCGGCAGCGAACTGCATGAGAATGGGCACGCGGGGCAGGAAATCCACCGGTTTCCCGGCGATGGTCGCGGCATAGCGCTCGAAGCTGTTCATCACATTCCGACTCCGGCAACTTTTCCCGCAGGCTGCGGTAGCTCATTCATTCCGATTGTCTTCCCACACCGTAGCACCGCCAAAGAAAAACACTCTGCCAGCCGCCAAAAAAGAACGAAACACGGGAACGACCCACCTGTGCGAAGGACTGGGGGGGGGGCACATATATCCTCCCCGCCGTCTCTCAATCAGATGGTGAACCGTCCCCGGCTTTGCCAGGTCGCGCACAGGACCGAGGAACCGACCTCCGGCTTAATGCCTGCCTTCAGCCGCCCACCAGCAATCAGTGGTTGTGCAGGGGATGTTGTGGGGTCGGAGGGACTCCACATGCCCGTCGGCGAAGGCGTAGTTGGCCATGCCACCGTGGCGCTCGGCACCCGCCGCCTGTCCCGCAACGATCCGGTTGAAGCCGGGGGCGTTGCTCTCGATGGAAATCTGGGTGCCGCCGTTGTGGGAGTCGCCGCAGATGATGAGGGAGGAGGGCCTCGCGAACCGGACGGAGGAAAGCACGGCATGGGGCGGCTCGGGCGCGCCGGGTTGCCAATGAACGGTGTTGTTGCCGTAGCCGCCCAGGATGGCGCCCTCGCCCGACACCGGTTGCCCCGCCAGGGCGCCGGAGTAGTTGAAGGTGGCGCTCGGGCAGTTGAAGACTTCGGTCGAGTTGATGTAGTTGTAGATCAGGGCGCGCCACGTCCAGTGGGTTCCCCAGCCGCCCAGATTGTCGCGGACCCAGTAGTCCTTGTTGTCCGATGCATACATGAGGTAGCCGAGGGAAATCTGCTTGAGATTGCTAGTGCAACTGATCTGCCGGGCTTTCTCGCGCGCCCGACTCAGGGCCGGCAGAAGCATGGATGCCAAAATTGCGATGATGGCGATGACTACCAGCAACTCGATCAGGGTGAAACGGGATTTTTGCTTGGACATTTGCCGGACTCCTAGTTGCAGTCGTGATACGAGATGGGAGGCGAACAAAATTTCGACGCTCGTTTCGAACGAAAATAATACGCTCCGTCAAGACTGCAAACAAAACGCATCTCCTTGAGGCGAAACTTGGACGCCGGGAACGGGTTTCCGGAATGCCACCGTGTATCCCAACGTGCTCCATGCGCTGAAACTGTGCGCCGCTTCCGCCTCAAGACGGGACACAGGCGGGGTTTTCGCGCGTTCCACCCACCTTGCAGGAGGGTGACGCCGTCCCCCGGTCCGTGACTTCCGCCGCCACAACCCCATGCCCATCCGTTTGTAATCCAATCCTGCCGCACTTACACTGCGCCATCTGGGAAGCGCTTCTCACGTCCCATGTTCCATTGGTGACATGCGGGCGAGACTTGCTGCCACAATCATGCCTTGCTGATCGGCCCCTCTATGGAACAGATGCTCCTTTTCTCCGACGAAAACGTCTTCCGTTGCCGTTGGGACAAGTGCCTGCGAGCCGGTGAGTTCGCCGGCCTGGAGAACGCTCTGCAGGAGCAGGCGAGTCTTTTCCCCAATCAACCCGGCCTCATCGCCAAACGGGAGGCGATGGCCGCCTTGCGCACAATCCTGACCCTGCCCCCGGAGGAAGACGCGGCGCAGTTGGCCATCCTGGTCCGCATGCCGGATGTCCCAGCTTCCATCTCCGGTTTGCAGTCGGATGCTCAGGCCATCCAACAAGGGCTGTGGGCGTTGCTGGGCAAGCGCCTTGTCCCAGAACGCACCGCGCCGTTTGCCAACGGCCTGCTACCCGCCGAGATCGTCGCCCGCAACGGCAACTGGCCGCTGGTTGAAACTCGCATCGCCAATTCCCTGCGCGACCTGGGAGAACATGCCCTCCTCCGTCAACTGCAAGCCTTCACGGCCTACCGAAAGAACCAGATTAGCGCTGCCTGGAATTTCCTGAGCCTAGCCCTGTTCCACGATGCCGCAGCCTGCCAGGTCGATTTCCTTTTCCCGGAACTTGTTCCTGAGTATCAACACATGCGCCAGCAAAGCGAGAGCGATGCCGAGGCGTGGACCTCTCTGGCCTTCCGGACCTGGCAAAAAGGAATATTGCCGATTGCTCCCGCCAACTCCGCCTTCGAGGCATTCCTTGCCCAACGTATGGCGGCTTCCTCCTCCGGTTCGCCCGAGCAACGTTTTCTGCGTTCGCTCTATCTGGCCGAAGCCGCCCGCGCCCGCCACGACTCCACCAGCAACGCCCTGGCCTGGCGCAAGGCCATGCAATCGCTGAGGCCGGATTGGTTTTCCGAGTACATGGCCACACTCGAGAATTGAAAAGCCGACACGCCTACGGTCTGGCCAGTTCGGCGATTTGTTCGGGGGTGAGGATGCGGTCGTAGATGCGGACTTCGTCGAGCAGGCCCTGGAAGTGGGCGCGGTGCTGGCCCTCGAAATTGCCCAGGGTGAGGGGGCGGTTCTCGGGCTCCCGCACCGGGAGGGTGCGGCTGGTATAGGCCACTTCGCGGCTGTCCTGGTAGATGCGCATCGCCTTGTCGTCGGCCGTCGCCGCCACATGCACCCAGCGCCCGGCGGGGAGCGGTTCGCTGGCGCGGAGATGGTGGCTCCAGGCCGTTTCGGGGACTCCCCAACTCAGTCGTCCACCGGAAAGGCCGAAACGGTAGCCCGCATCGGTCGTGCCGCCGTAGATCGAGTTGGCGAACCAGCGGTCGCTCTGCCCTTCCTGCTCGGCGTAGATCCAGCAGGAAAAGGTGAGGCTGCGCGGGAAAAGCCGGGGATCGGGCAGGACTTGGCCGATGCCACCGTCGCAGAGCAGAGCCTGTCCCCGAATACCCGGCGCGCGCCGGGCCTGCCGGAGACGGGCACCCATGCCGTTCCCCGTCTGATCCACCGCCACTTCCGCCTCGGGCGGGTCGTCGAAGGTCCAGAAGGCCGCCAGTCCCTCCTCGCGGACGGGAGTCGCCGGCACCGCAGCCAGCAGCACCCGGAAACGCCGTTCCTCGCTGCGCACCTGCCGGTAGCGGCTGTCGTAGGGGCCCAGGCCCACGTCCGCCGGAGTCACGTCTTGTTTCCGTTTCGGCGCATTCGGCGCGAAGGCTTCGCGCACGGCTTCGAGATAGCCGAAGCCGTATTCGCGATGGGGCATGAGATAGTGCCCCTCGCCGAATTCGTTCCAGTTGTCGAGCAGGACCACGCGCCGGGAAATACTGCCCTCGGGATACTGCTTGGCGGCGGCGAGGGCGCGGCGGCAGGCTTCGGCGAAATCCGCCGGGGTATGCCGCCAGATCGAGGAGGACGGATGCCAGGGCCGCGAGTCCCAGCCCATCGAGACATTGATCTGCTCGGGCAGAATGGCCATCTCCCGCCGTCCCTGCCAGATTTCCTCCTGCATGTCCACGGCCTTGGCGGAGGCGGGACTGCCCGGCAGGGGCCAGCAGTAGGCGAAGCTGTGGTCCATCCCCAATTCGACCAGCCGACGCAGGTGGTTGGGATCGCTCCCCCGGTATTCGCCGAGCAGAATCAACCCCTTGAAACCGGCCGCGACGCAGGCGGCGCGCGCCTTGTCGAGCGCCTGCCGGGCCAGCGCCACGCTGCCTAGGTCGTTCACCAGATATTCCGGGCGATAGATGTAGAGCAAGGGTTTGCCGTCGAGCACCAGATAGCTCGGATGCTGGAAGTAGTTCTCGATCCAGAAGGGCAGCAGATTTTCCAGGAAATCCTCTTCGGACGCCACCCCCGAGGAACCCTTCTGCTGATTCTCCCACATGATGGCGAATTGGAACTGGTCCCGGTAGCGGGCGTGGAACAGGCCCTCGTGGATGGCATGGCCCAGCCGCTGGTCGACCGGCCCGCCTTGGTTGGCCCGGTACCAGCAATAGACGAAGAAAGAAATGCCGTGGTCCAGGCACCATTTGATCTCCCAGTCCGTCACTTCCGGATTCCCCTCGTCGTACCAGCCCAGCACCGGCTTGCGGTCGTACCAGGGCACGATGGGCTGCCAGACGGAACGGCGCGCGCCCTCTTTCCAGAGCGGGCACATCTGCGCTCCGACCAACACCTCGGTCCGCACCGGCTCGGGCGGCGGCACGTAGCCATGGCGTCCCCAGGCGGCGGGCGGCTGGAAAACCACCTGTCGCCGGACGGCTGCGCCAGCCCCGTCGGTCGCGGCGATGGCATATGTACCAGGCTGGTCGGCCTGCACCCGCCAGGTCCATTCCACCGTCTCCCCGGCGACCAGGGCGGGAACGGCGCGGGTCGCTTCGTCCCCGGCCAACCGCAGCCCGTCCCCCAACTCCAAAGTCACAGTGCCGCCCGGCAAAGCCTGGTCGGCCCGCAGCCAGAGATTGACCGTTTCCGGCCGTCCCGCGCGGGGGTAGGCATTGTCCACCTCGAACAACTCGACCGGACAACCCGCGAGCCGTTCCTCGCCTTCCGCCTCGAACCAGTCGTCCGGTGCGGGGGCATGTATCTGCAACGCGGCCAGCGCCCCCTGCAAGGGACCGCCCCATTCGAGCCGTTGCCCGAACTGCAACGGCTGGGGCGAGGTTCCTTGCCGGACCCGGCGCGCCTGCCGCGCCACCGCCTCGTCCACCTGCAGGACCATCTGCCGACCATTCCACCCCGCCCGCACATGATACCATTTCCCGGCTTCCAGGCGCGGTCCCCGCAGACGCGGTTCCCAATTGTGGTCGCGGACGAAAAAGGAAAGAGAGCCCTGTTCCCGTTCCGGGTCCAGGCGCAGCAGGAACTGCCCGTCGCGGGCGGCGATCACCATCGGCCCCTCGAGGGAATCGAGCCGCAGCCGGAAATCCAGGCCGAAACCCGCGCGGAAATCCGGACAGCGCTCGGCGGCCAGTTCCAATCCCCCGTCCCCCGCGAAAACCACACCTGGCCCGGCGGGACTCTCGATCCGCCCGCCCCCGGTGCAGGTCAAATCGTGGTTCCCCAGCTCGTCCTTCCCCACGTCCGCCCCGGCAAACCCGTACCGCGCCACCAGAGTCCCCTCCCCCGCCCAGGCCAGGGAAAGACCGCAAAGCAGCAAGGCGAAGCAACGTCCCGTGCGCATGGTGACATCTCCAATTACGTGGATAGGAACGGGGGAGAGCCTAGCCCAAGACCCCCGTGGCCGCTATTCCGATAGCACGAAGTTGCAACGCCAGGTTCACCTATTCGGCGGCGGGTTCCCTGGCGAAAAAGACACCGAGGTTGCTACCGTTTTTCCGTTCGCCGTCGGAGGGCTTGTTGGCGACCCCGTAGGCATTGCGCCTGGGGTTCCAGAGGACCATGGTGGTGGAGCCGCCACCGTCCATGTTCAGCCCGTCGCTGGCCCCGTAGTGGCGCAGCCATTCGCCCACTTCCCGCACGGTGACGCCGTGGGTATCCGCCTGCCGCCCGTCCACCACCAGAAAGATCAGAAACCGTTTCTCCGCGCACAATCCGATGCCCGTGCGCGGATGCAACACCTTGTCCGGGGCCACTGGCTCCCCCTTGACCAGACAGAACTGGAAGCCGCTGGCCGCGACCTGGATTCCGGCAGTGTCGGTCTCGGCAGTGGTCGCCACGAGATCGACGCTGCCGTCGGCGCGGACCACCAGCGAGGGACGGCCGTTGGCGGGCGCGACCAGCAGACCGCCGCTGACTGCCAGGCCCATGCGGTCCGCGTAGGGAGTGGACGTGCCGCCGAAGGGACTCCAGGGTGCCGTGTTGATGGCCAGCACGACCGGCCTCCCCGCCGCCCGTTCCGCCTGCGCGAACTGCCGGGTGGTCTGCCGCAGAGTGCGGATGAGAAAGGGGCCGTTCTTGTCCTCCGGAATCTCGGGAATCGGTTCGCCCCAGCCCTCGGCGCGGCCGGTGGCGGTGAAGCGCAGTCCCGGCTGCCGCGTGTCGATGCGGGCCACCTGCATGCGGATCGGCCGGGGCTTCTCGGGGTCGAAATCGCGCAGATAGGGGCCATTCAGGCCGACCGCGTTCGGCAGTTCGACCACGGCGCTGGTGTGGCGGATACCGGGGACCAGTTCGGTGGCCTGGCTCCAGTCGTAGGTTTCCTGAGCCAGAACCGGGACCAGAACCAACAGCCACGCGCAAACCGACCGCCACCGCACCGTCATCATGGCCACACCATCCTGTTTGGGGAAATAAGCAGGCTACCGGGCATTCCGCCCTACCGTAACTTCCCCACCGGTAGCCTGCAAAGCCAAACTCGACGGCAGCGGCCAACTCAGCCGAGAATCCTGTCCGGCTCGATCCGGCCGATGTTGGCGAAGACCTTGCGCACGGCCTCGACGACCTTCTGGGCGATGTCCAGGCCGTTCGGGGCGCGGAGGGTCTGCACGATGGACATGTGGCACCTGCTGTAGCGGAGGGCGTTGGGGTAGTCCTCCGGGTTGTAGGTCACGCCGTCGTCGGCACCGGGGATGCTCCACGGATAGCCGCCGCCGTAGGCGTTTTTCGCCCGGAAGACAGTCATTTCCGGCAGGATGAAGCGTTGCCAGACGGAGACCGCCACCCCCTCGGCCGCTATCGCCTTGCAGACCGCGTCGCGGAACCGCACCTTCGCGGCAACGTCCCCGCCCATGCCCAGAGCGTCGAAGTCAATCCTCAGGTTGAAGTTGTACCAGTTGTGGACGCAGTCCGCCGGCACCTGGGGCAGCAGCAGTCCCTTGATGCCGCCGAGATTCGCGAGCAGGTGCTCGCCATTGGCGCGGAGATTGTCGAAATAGTAGCCGTACTTGCGGAACTGGCTGCGGGCCAGGGCGGCGGTCAGTTCGTTGTTGCGGTACATCCAGCCGAGGGCGTAGGCGTGGAAGTCGCGGGATTCCTCGGGCCGGGCGGTCTCGCCGAAGCTCCAGAGCTTGCAGGCGTTGCGGTAGATGGCCTCGTCATTGGTGACGAAGATGCCGCCCTCGCCGCTGCACAGGCATTTGTTCTGGTTCAGGGAGAAGGCCGCGCAATGGCCCATGCTGCCGGCCTTGCGGCCCTTGAAGGTGGCCCCGTGCGCCTGGCAGGCGTCCTCGATGACGCGGAGGTTGTGGCGTTTGGCGATGTCCATCACCGCATCCATGTCCACGCACAGCCCGTGCAGGTGGACCACCACGATGGCCTTGGTCCGCGGGGTGATCGCCGCCTCGATCTTGGCCGGGTCCATCAGGAAGGTGTCGAAATCGATGTCCACGAAGATGGGGATGGCGTCGTGATGGAGGATGCAGGTGGCGCTGGAACTCCAGGTGTAGGCGGTGACCAGCACATGGTCGCCGGCCCCGACGCCGCAGCCGGCGATGCCCATGTGCAGGGCGGCGGTGCCGCTGTTGGTAAACACCGCGTACTGGTTGCCGTTCCAGGCGGCGAACTCCTTCTCGAACTCGATGCTGTGCTTGCCCCGCGTCTGGACCGGGGAGTAGAGGGCGTCCAGCACCATCTCCTCGTCGCTCTTATCAATCGGGGGCCAGGGTTTCACCTCGCCGGGCTGGATCGTCTTCGGGCCGCCATACACCGCCAACTCGCTCATGGAACGCTCCTTGTCGGACTGGTTGAATCGCCGGAACTCGATGCACACCATCATTCTAGGCGATCCAGACCAACCCACAAGGGGGGTGCAGGGGGAACTTTTTGCTCATTCAGGTAGGATTTTGCCCTCGCCGATAGATTCCGGGGGGACAGCCGACCCGACGCTTGAAAACCTTCGAGAAATAGTTGGCGTCCTCGTAGCCCACCATCCGGGCCACCTCGGCCACCTGGAAGCGCCCCTCGGCCAGCAGTTTCTTGGCCTCGCCGAGCCGTTTCTCGGTCAGATACTCGACCAGCGAGAAGTCGCTTTCGCGGCTGAAGACACGCGAGAGGTAGAAGGGGCTGACCTGCAAATCCTCGGCCACGTCCTCGAGGCGGATGGAGTTGCGGAAGAACCGGTCGATGTAGGCCCTGGCCCGGTTCACCAGGCGTTTCCGCTTGCCGCCGCCCGCCTCCGGCCCGGGACGGGGGGCGGTCACGGCGCGGTGGATGAGCAGCAGGATATTCATGAGCCGGGCGTTGGCGACCGCCCGGTCGCCCTCCCCCGAACCATAATCGCCGCGCATGGCGTCGAAAATCCGCCGGATTTCCGAATCGGTCTCGGGGGGCAGGTTTTTCAGGGACCGGTTGTCCACCTGGCGGAAGAACTCCCCGGCATGCTCCCACTTGAACTGGACGAAGAAAATATCCAGCTCGTCGTCGAGGTCGAAGACATCGCGATGCTCGCAGCCAGCCGGGTTGAAGAGCGTGTCACCGCTCTCGGCCCGGAATTTGGGTCCGGCCGGATAGGTCAGCACCATGCTGCCCTTGATGACATGGAGCAGCTCATGGGCGGCGTCGGCATGGGGTTTGGTGGCCCAGTGCGGGTCGAAGATCATTTCGCCGACGCTGGTGATTTCCGGCAGCACCCTGAACATGGGGGGACATCTCCAAGCCGCTTCAGCGCTGGTCGCGCAGGGTTTCCAGCATCACGTCGAGATTGCGGGGCGGCGTGCCGATGACAATCTGGTTCGAGCAGCCCACCACCATGCCGCCAAATTCCCGGGCCACCTCGAGGGCGGTCAGGGTTTCGGTGCGGACCTCCTCGGGGGTGCCCAGATGCAGGGTTTCGGAACAGATTCCGCCCCAGAGGGTGAGACGCGGGAACGTCTGGCGCATGCGGCGCAGGTCCATACCCGCCCGGCGGTCCAGCTCGTAGAAGAAATCCACGCCCGACCGGCCGAACAAATCGTCCGCCACCGGCCACAGATTCCCGTCGCTGGCAAATCCGTGATAGCAGCCGCCGGCATGGCAGAGCCGCGAGATTTCCGCCAGTCTGGGGGCCATGAGATCATGGAAGACACGCGGCGAGTACATCGGTCCCTGCGGCCCCGCGAAATCCCCGCCGCCGCAGAGATAGGTCAATCCCAGCTCGGCCATAGCGGCCACGTTTCCGGCCACCCGCGCCACCTGCCGGTCCAGATGCCGCGCCACCAGCTCGGGACGCAGCAGGCAAGCCTCCAGCCAGATGGTTTCGCGGGGGATGCAGAGGCTGGTGCCGGTGCCGGGAATGGCGCGATGGTTGCCGAACCGCTCCACCGCCGCCACCAGATCGGGCCAGTTCGAGGGTTGGGGACGATGGGCGGCGGGATCGGACGGTCCGGCGGGCAGGGAGCGTTCGAGGCTCGCCAGCGTCGGCTCGGGCGCGGGGGCCCTGGCGACGATCTGGTAGAGTTCGGTGGTGGGATCGAAGCTCATGATCCGCCACTTGTCCCCCGCCTCGTCGCCGTAGACGTAGGTGAGTTCGTCGATCTTGCGGGTAGGCTTCTCGTTCATCCGCCAGTACGAGGGGCGGATGAGGTCGAGGTCGAGCACCTCGGCGATCTCGAAGGCGTCCGCCCGGCTCCGGGCGAGGAATTCGGCATGGGCGTCGGGGCCGTTCCACAGGGCGCGCGCCTCGCGGTACTGCTGGATGCCGCCCCCGGTATAGGCCTCGCGGCCCAGCACGATGGACCCGGCGTAGGAGGAGAACCCGGCCTGGTAGACGGGGACCTTGTCGCTGGGGCGATGCTCGAAGGCGGCCTGGACACGTTCTTTCGGCAGCATGGCGGGCTCCGGCGCTACGGTTCGGCGGGCGGGGGATTGTCCTGCTGGACGAAAATCAGCTCGTCGGCCGCGAAATTCCAGCGTTTCGCCTGCTCGACCAATCCTGCCAAGACCTCGTCGGGCAGGCGGGGCTCCCGCGCCAGAATCCAGAAATAGCCGCGCGTGGGGCCGCAGACGACGGCGTGGCCATAGTCGGGATCGAGGGCGATGATGTTGTAGCCGCCGTAGAAGGGGCCGAAGAAGGAGACCTTGAGTCGGCCCGTCGCCGGGTCGCCGACGAATTTGGCGCGACCGACCGCCTGCCGCCATTCCCGCTTCGCGGGATCATAGCCCCGGTTGACCACCCGCACCGTGCCGTCCCCGTTCAGGCTGTAGGCGGCGCTGACATGGGTCAGGCCCCGCTCGAAGGAATGGTCGAGCCGGGCGATTTCGTACCAGGTGCCGAGATAGCGGTCCAGTTGGAAACCGGTAACCGGCGTCAGGCCCGAGGGCATTCCCCCGCCCCCGCACCCCACCAGCAGCCCCAGCATCGCCAGCAATCCCCCATCCCGGCCCATAATCCGTTTCGCGCAGGCGCATAGTGAAGATCGCATAACGGTTTCACCCCGGATGGAACAGCCGGGCGGCAAACCCGCCGCCTATTCCAGCAATATGCGCCCTGGCACCCGGTTCCGCCAGCTCAGTCGTCCGCGATGGTCCAGTAGCTGTAGCGCGGATAGTTCTTCCACTCGGCGTGGCCATCCACCCAGAGAGCGTTGAAACCATTGTTGTGGCGCATCGAGGTGGCCTGGAGCATCCGGTACTCGATCGCCGGGGAGGTGGTGCCGACGGCCATGTTGGTGGCGGAGCAATAGATGTCGGAGATGTAGATGGTGGCGCTGGGAACGATGATCTGGGCATCCGCGCGGTGGGTGGTGCTGTTGGCGTAGCCCATCGAGAAACTGCTGGCGGACGTGCCCGAGCAGGGCATGTCGTAGGAGGGGTTGCTGGGTCGGTCCTCCGAACTGCCGCACGCGCATTTGCCGCCGGCCCAGGGGCGGTCCGGGCACAGCAGCACCTTCGGATCGTTGTAGTAGGACTCGGTCTTCTTGTACCAGTACAGTTGCATGTCGTCGGCACTGCGGTTGACGCACTTGTTCACGTAGTAGCCGTTGCTGTCGTTCTGGTACATGAACAATCCCAAGCCCAACTGCTTGAGATTCGAGGTGCAGGAAATCTGCCTGGCCTTGGCCCGCGCCTGCTGCAGGGCCGGCAGGAGCATCGAGGCCAGGATGGCGATGATGGCGATCACCACCAGTAACTCGATCAGTGTGAAGCGCCCTCTCGTGTCCCGGTTTCTGCCCATGACCCGAACTCCCGTAACCAAGCCTGCTCCCGAACCACCGGGGGCGACCGATCCCGGTCGCAATTCCCCCGAACGGAGGAGATTCCTGGAACTGATATAATCGTCCGGGTTCGCCGAGTCAACCCCTCGTGTGAAGGATTGGTGAATTTTTCCGGCGCCGTCCCGTCAGGCTCAGACGAAGGGTGGCTCGTTGCGCAGGCCCGCGAGCAGTTCCTCGGCGGCGGCCAGTTGCTTGGCCGTGCCGAACAAGGCCAGCCAGACCGCGCCCTCGGCCCCGCCGATGCCGCCCGCGCCCACCTGCACCGCCCGGACCCCGGTGAGCACGTCCAGCGCCTCGATCTCGGTGAAGATGTCCCCGGGCACCACCCACAGCGTGCAGCCCTTGCCCGCCGGGTCCCGGTTGATCATCGCCGCCGCCTCGACCAGGTCGGTGCTCACGGATTTTTCGAGGCCCACGGGATGGACAAAGCGGATGCGCCGCCCCACGCAGGGGCCGATGGCCATGCCCACGTTGCCGCCGGTGGGGTGGCCGATGAGCACCCCCGCCTGCCGCCGTTCGTAGTTGAGGGCGTTCGCCCCCTTCATGAACACATCGCCCGGCCCCATCTCCTCGAGAATCTCCTTGGCGGCCACCGCCAGGCGCTCCCCTTTGCGCAGCACCAGATCGGAACCGCTATAGCTGATTTTCGGCCCGTTGTAGTTGGCGGGGAGGGTGCGCCCCGTGACCAGCGACTTCTTGTCGAACGGCTGGCCGGTCAGTTCCTCGATGATATAGCCGTTGGTGGTGCCGGACCCCACCGCCACGATCCCGTGATCGAGGGCGTGGCGGACCACTTCCCAGCGGACGATTCCCTTGGCGATAAGGCGCTTGGATTCGGCGACGGTGAGCGAGACAAGCTGGTGCATGGCGGGTCTCCGGAAGTGCGGCTAGACGATGGCGGGGCCGTGGACGGCCAGGGCGCGGTCGAGCAGGGCCAAATCCTCGCGGTCGAGCTGCACCGAGCCGGCCTTGGCATTGGCCACCGCCTGCTCGGGATTGCGGGCGCCGACCAGGGCATGGCTACAGCCGCGCTGGGCCACCGTCCAGGCAATGGCCAACTGCGCGAAATCGATGCCGTGCTTCGCCCGCACCGGCTCGAACTCGGCCAGCAAAGCGGCCACCCGCTGGCGGTTCTCGACCGCGAAACGGGGTTTCCGG
>LVAZ01000649.1 GCA_001603055.1 Victivallales bacterium Lenti_02 | reverse complement strand
AGGTTTCTACCTGAGCACCCGGCACATCGGGGCGGACTACGCCAACGGGATGAGCCTGCTCCAGGCCAGCGACATCTACCCCGACGCCGCCGTCTGCCGCCCGCAGGACCGGGTCTTCTCGCTCGAGGTCCCGCACGATGCCAGCTTCCTCTTCATCCCCAGCGCCGCCGGGGCCTTCGCCGCCGCCCGCCACTACCGGGACGTGAACGGCTTCAAACCCGCCCGCGGCCATGCCGAACTGCTCGGGCGCATGTGCCTCGACCAGTGGGGCGGCGACTACGAAGCCGCCGGCCGCGACCTCGAACGGGCCGCCAAGTACGGCCTGAACCATTCGATCTTCGTCAAGCATGCCTGGCAGCGCTGGGGCTACGACTACCGTCTGCCCGACATCTATCCCCCGCGCGGCGGGCTCGAACCCTTCCTCGCCATGCGCGACGCCTGCCGCGACAACGGCATCCTCTTCGCCCCCCACGACAACTACATCGACTTCTATCCCGACGCCACCGGGTTCAGCTACGACCACATCGTCTTCAACCGCGACGGGCGACCCCAGCGGGCCTGGTTCAACAAGGGCCGCGAGGCGCAGAGCTATCGCTGGCTCCCCCATGCCTTCATGCCCTGGCTCGAACAGAACATGCGCCTGCTCCGCAGGGGAGCCGAGCCCACGGGCCTGTTCATCGACGTCTTCACCGCCATGCCGCCCATCGACTACTACGATCGCGCGGGCCGCTTCTACACCCGCGAGCGCACCGCCCGGGAATGGGGCCGGGCCTTCGACCGCTCGCGCGAGATTCTCTGTCCCGGCAAGCCCATGCTGAGCGAGGCCGGGACGGATGCCCTCATCGGCTATCTCGACGGTGCCCAGTCCGACCACTACGCCGCCAGCCGCTGGGGTGCGAGGGGCGTGATGGATGATCGCACCCCCTGGCACGACATGGCCTCCCACGGCTCCTTCGTCCTGCTCGCCGGCGGGCTCGGGCACCGCTACGGCGACGGCGACGAGAAGCACACGTACGGCAGCGACGACTATCTGACCAACACCGTCATGGGCGGGCGCAACCCCATGTGCGACGGCCCCTTCTCCCGCCGGGCGGTGATGACCTACTGGCTGCTGCACGACCTCTGCGACGATCTCGCCCTCGCCTCCTTCGAGACCCATGCCTTCGGCGCCTCCGTGCGCCAGCAGCACACCACCTTCGGCGACGGCAGCCGGGTCTGGGTGAACCGGGGCGAACCCGCCTGGGAGGTCGAGGGGCACCGCCTGCCCGAATACGGCTTCTATGCCAAGAGCCCGCAGGCCGAGGCCGGGATCGTCGAGATCGGGGGCCAGCGCGCGGCCTTCGCCAGCACCAAGGACACGTTCTTCGCGGACGCCCGTCCCCCCTTCCGTTCCGGCCAGCACCGCCCCGCCAGCACCCGCGTCCTCGGCGGCGAGTATCTCGGCGACGGCAAGTTCCGCATCCGGATCGAATGGCGCGCCAGCGCGCCGCTCGAAAGCGGCCTGCGCCCCTTCGTCCACATCTGCCATCCCAAGGACACCTCCGGCGAACGCATCGTCCATCACGGCGGCACCACGATGGACGGCGAATGGCTGACCCAGGCGGGCACCTACGAGGCCGAGATCACCGCCGCGATTCCCGCCGACTCCTTCGGCGGTGTCTACACCGTCCGCTACGGGCTCTACAATCCCGGCAAGGGCGGCTACCGCATCACCCCGGCCGGAAACATCGAAGGAACCCGCGCCCGCGGCGGTCAGCTCAGGGTGGACATCGCGGAAGGAAAGATCGTGGGCGGCGAGTATCTTCCCGAAGGGGAGTGGGACCACCTGACTGGACTCAACACCGAGGGCATACCGGTCGCCTTCGGCCCGGTGGTCACCAACGGCGCCTTCCGCCTGCACCATGCCGCCAAAGGCGACTGGCTGCTCGTGCCCCTGCCCGGCAGCATCGCCTTCCAGGCC
>LVAZ01000175.1 GCA_001603055.1 Victivallales bacterium Lenti_02 | reverse complement strand
TGTGAGCGGCCTCTCAGGATGGTACCATTCCTGGCCTTTTCGGTGGCCCCGGGGGCTACGGCCCCGGGCGGCAGTCCGCGCCGGCCGTGATTCGGGCCGGCGCGGTGCCGCGGGTCCGTCTACTGCCGTTCGATGCGGTCCTTCATGCGGTAGCTGCGTCCGGTGATGACGATGGTCTCGCAGTGGTGGAGGACGCGGTCGAGGACGGCGGAGGCGAGAGTGGCGTCGTTGGCGAAGGTTGTGGCCCATTCCTTGTAGGGGCGGTTGGTGGTGATGACGGTGGATCCGCGCTCGTAGCGGGCGCCGAGGACCTGGAAGAGCAGCTCGGCGCCGACGCGGTCGACGGGTAGGTAGCCTAGCTCGTCGACGACGAGGAGGGCGGGCTTGGCGTAGCGCTGTACGGCCCTGGCGAAGCCGGGCTTGTCGCGCGCCTCGGCGAGGTCGTTGACGATGTCGACGGCCTGGGCGCAGAGGACGGCGTGGCCGTGTTCGCAGGCCCTTGCCGCGAGCGCGGCGGCGATGTGGGTCTTGCCGAGTCCGACGTTGCCGATCAGGACGACGTTGGCCTTCTCGCGCAGGAAGCCGAGGGTGAAGAGGTGGAGGACCTGGTCGCGGTTGACGTTCTCGGGCCAGTTCCAGTCGAAGGAGTCGATGGTGCGGGTCATGGGCATCCTGGCGGCGCGGAGGCGGCGCTGGACGGCCCTTGCCTGGCGCGCCTCGCATTCGCCGTGGACGAGGCGGGCGAGCAGTTCTCGGTGGGGGAGGTTCTTCCGGGCGGCCCCGGCGATCTCCTGGTCGCAGTTGTCGAGCAGCCAGGTGAGCCCGAGCTGGCGGAGCCCTTCCTTGAGGGGGTCGTTCATGGTCTCGCCTCCGTGCCGTAGATGCCGAGGTCGGGTTCGGGGACGTCGAGTTCGAGGAGGTCGGCGCGCCGGGTGACGTGGAGGGGCCCCGGCTCGGGGAGGGCGCGTGAGCGCGCCTCGAGGATGTTGAGGACGTACTCGCTGGAGAAGGCCCGGTGCTCGATGGCGTCCATGAGCAGGCGGGCGACCTCGTCGCGGCCGTGGATGTCGGCGAGGGCGGCGATGCGGTCCGCGTGGCCGCGCCAGGCGGGGCGCTTCTCGCGGAGCCCGGCCAGGTAGGCTTCGGCGGCCGGGCCGAGGGCGAGGAACCGCTCGATCCGGCGGTGGTCGCGGCCGTGGCGGAGGCGCGACTCGAGCTCGCGGGCATGTTCGGGGTCGGCGATGTCCTGGTGCCTCCCGTAGCTGCGCGGATGGTCGGCGACGACCTCGCCCGAGGGCAGGGCGAGCACGACGCGGTCGGCCGCGAGCCGCAGGGAGAGCCGCAGGGACGCGCAGGCGGAGGGGACGCTGTAGCGGTTGGTGCCGACGGCGACCCGGAAGGTGGAGCCGGCCACGACCGGGCGGACGACGGCGCAGGCGTGGGGCGCGGCGGGCAGGGGCAGCAGGGCGGCCCGCTCCGTCTCCGCGAAGAGTTCGGCCGGCCGCCGGTTGGTGGTGCGGTGGACGCGCCGGTTCGCAACCGTCTCCAGCCAGTCGGCCAGGGCCGGGGCCATCGCCTCCGGGGAGGCGGGCCCGCGCCCGGCCAGGAAGGAGGATTTGATGAAGCCCACGGCGTTTTCGACGCGCCCCTTCTCGTTCGGCCGTCCGGGGTTGCAGGCCACCGGCCGGAAGCCGTAGTGGGCCGCGAAGTCGAGGTAGGCGGGGTTGAACTGGACCGGCCGGTCCGGCCCGCCGGGGACGAGCACGGCGGTTTTGCAGTTGTCGACCATGACCTTGCGGACCACGCCCCCGAACGCCTGGAACGCGTTGCGGTGCGCCGCCAGCCAGTGCTCCATGCCCTCGCCGAGGAACAGCTCCGCGTGGATCATGCGGCTGTGGCAGAGGACCATGACGAAGAACGAGACGCGCCGGATCCCGCCGGGGACGGGGAGGTTCCGCCACACCCCCCAGTCCACCTGGGCGCACTCGCCGGGCTCGAAGCCGAGCGTCAGGTAGGCGGGCCGGAGGCGGGGCCGCAGTTCGGCCACGCAGCGCTTGACCGTGCTGTAGCCGCCCGGATAGCCGGTCTCCCGAACCATCTGGAACAGCCTTGCCGCCGTCAGCTCGGGATACTGCTGCAGTTTGGCCAGCAGCCAGCCCCGGTAGGGGTCCACGATGCTGCCGCGCGGCGGGCGCGCGGCGGGCGCGGGGGCGCTTTTCGCCAGGGCCGCGCGGACGGTGCGCCGGTGGACGCCCAGGCGGCGCGCGGTCTGCCGCACGCTCAGCCCCTCGTCGCGCAGCCCGTGGATGCGGTGCCAGAGATCGGCCTTCATCGCCCGCCCCCCTTCAGTTCCAGAACCTGCCACACCGGATGCTCGAAGGCGACCAGATCGGCGCCCTCCAGTTCCGCCCGCGCCTGGCGGACCCGGTCCGCGTCCACTCCCAGGCACTTCGCCACCGAGCGCTCGCTCCACCAGGACAGACCCTCGCGGTCCGCCACCGTCACCAGGAACAGGTACAGCGCCAGCGCCGCCGTCGAGCACCGTTCCGCATGGTTCTCGCGGACCAGCCGGTGGTCCACCCAGCCGAACCCGTGCGGCACCTTCCGCACCCGGTCCGGACATACCGGAGTCTTCGTGATCAGGGCCATCGTCGCGTCTCCTTGAGAGGGGTTGAACGCCGTTCCCGGCCCATCCGGAAACGGTCCGCCTCTACCCTGGGGGACGCCGGACGCGGCGCCAATGAGTGTCGAGTTACATTCCGCAACCTCCTTCCCGGCAATGTGTTGACGGAAGAGCGAATGTCGAGTAACAGAGCGTCCCGTGCTCAAGCGCGTGTCGAGTAACAGCGGAAAACCGCAGCCTCACGGCGGCACTCCCCCGCCCGGCCCCGGAACGGCCAGAAGCCGGCCCCGGGCGGCGTAGGCGGCGCAGACGGAGCGGAGCTGCCCGGAGTCCGCCGTGTCGGCCACCTGCGCGAGCAGGCCGAGCAGGACATGCCGCAGCTCCGGCTCGGGGCACGGCTCCGGGACGCCCGCGGGCGGACTGCGCCCGATGGCGGCCAGCCGCCCGCGTCGCGCCCGGTTCGCCTCCCGGCAGCGCGCCCGCTCCCGCTCCGCGAAGGCCGGATCCCGAGCCTTCCGCCGCGCCGACCACTCCCGCTGGCGCTTCCGCTTGCGGTTCCTCGCGCAGGCCGGGTCCAGGCAGTACTTCCGGTGGTGGGCGTTGTAGCGGTCCGGCTCGAACCGGCGGCCGCAGAACTCGCACCGCAGCTTCGTCTTCCCCATGGCGCAAACCTTTCCGGCGCCCCCTGAAATCCCGGCAACCACGCCGGCCAGCCGGAGGGCGGATTTCACAGGGGAAGAAGATGCGAAGAAGACGGAAGAACAACTCTCGCACGCGCGAAGGGGGAAGAAAACGCACCCGCCAGGAGAGGAAGAGCCAGAGAAGACCACAAGAAGAGGCCAAAGAAGATGGCCGCGCCCGGGCCGGCTCCGGCCCGGGGCCAGCCGGAGGCCGGTTCCGGTACACTCAATCAGGCCAAATATGGGGCATTCCTAAGTTGCCCGCGACA
>LVAZ01000174.1 GCA_001603055.1 Victivallales bacterium Lenti_02 | reverse complement strand
CCAAGGCCACTCCCATGACGGTGGTGGTCCATGACGTCAAGGTCCACGGAGCGGACTTCCAGTACGTCTCCCCGAAGGAACCCAAGACCGACTTTCCGCGCGGCGTGGTGGCCGGCCAGGGCTGGGCGCTCGACATTCCCCAGATCGAGCACCCCGAATGGCCCAAGGTGCTGATCTACGGCGATTCCATCTCCATGGGCTACCGGGGACCCTTCATCCCCGAAATGCTCAAGCACCAGGTCTACGTCTTCCACTGCTCCCACTTCGTGGGCGGAGACGTGCCCAAGCAGGCCATGACGGAAATGGCCGCCCGCTTCCCCTTCGACGCGGTGGTGTTCAACAACGGCCTCCATTCCCTGCACTGGACTGCGGACAAGGTGCCGGACCAGGTCGTCCACGAGCGCATGCGCGATCTGGCGCAGTGTTTCAAGAAGGGCGCGCCCCAGGCCAAAATCTTCTACCTCATGACCACCCCCCACACGGCCCCGCGCCCGGAGCCGAAGGAACCGGTCAACAGTCTGGGCGACAAGAACGACGTGGTGGTCCGGCTCAACACCATCTCCGCGCAGGTCATGCAGGAGGAGCAAATCGAGGTCATCGACATCTACTCCGTGCTCGCCGGCCAGCTCGGCCTGGCCTCCGGGGACGGCTACCACTGGCAGGGCCCGGCCTACCAGATCATCAGCGACGAACTCGCGAAACGCATCCTCCCCCTCCTCCGCAAGGAATAGCACAGGCGTCTGTACCCGTCGGCCATTCTCCTTCAAACCTGACATTCTGCAATGGGACAGACCCCCGAGATATGAATGATCTGGCTCCTCTTCCCGAGATCGCCTGCGGCCGGTATCGGCACTACAAGGGCGGCGAATATGAGGTGATGGGCGTCGTCCGCCACAGCGAGACCCTGGAACCCCTGGTCCTCTACCGGCCCCTGTACAACGATTCCGGCCTGTGGGTGCGTCCGTTCGAAATGTTCTGCGAGACGGTCGAGGCCGCTGGCCGGAGCCAACCCAGATTCAAGCTCGTGGAACCGCTGTAGACTCCGTCGAGTCCGACCGCCTCGTTCAGTATGGGATATACTTTGACCTTGGACCGGGGCATGAAACACGTTGCCCGGGACCTGAGCATTCCAATCGTGGAGTGACTGCGATGAAAGTTTTCACCTATTCCCAGGCTCGCCAAGCCTTGGCCACCGTCCTGGATACTGCCCGCAAAGAGGAAGTCCTTATCAAGCGGCGAGGCGGCGACACGTTTGCCGTAACCTTCAAGACGGCACCGAAATCCCCCTTCGATGTTCCCGCCGTCAAGACCCGCGCGACCACCGAGGATATCCTGGCTGCCGTCAGAGAATCCAGATCGCGCGGAGAAAAACCAGACGCTTCGACCGGCGACTGAGCAGGAAGAGCAACTGCGTAGGGGTAGACGGTGACGGTGTGCCCAAACAACTCGACTCGGAAGGGAATTTGACAAGCACGCTCCTTGCGCGTACGGTAAGGCGTACGATTTGCATAGGAAACGCATGATGACGACTTTGACTGCAACCGAGGCCCGAAAACAGCTCTATGGCTTGCTGGACAGGGTAGCGGCCTCGCACGAACCGCTGGAGATTGCCGGCAAGCGCAACTCGGCGGTGCTTATCTCCCAGGAGGACTGGCGGGCGATCCAGGAGACGCTGCATTTGACTTCGGTTCCCAACATGCGCGAATCGATTGTCGAGGGCTTGCGGACACCTGTGGAGGAGTGCGAGGAGGAGCTTGAGTGGTGAGTTGGCGAATCGTCTTCACGAGTCACGCCAGGAAGGACGCGAAGAAGCTGTCTCGTTCGGGACTGAAGCCGCAGGCCGAGGAATTGCTGGCGCTTCTGCGGAGAAACCCCTACGAAACGCCGCCGCCGTTCGAGAAACTGGTTGGCGAGCTGGCCGGGGCCTGTTCCCGCCGCATCAACATCCAGCACCGCCTTGTCTACCAAGTGCTCGACGACATCAAGACGGTGAAGGTCATTCGAATGTGGACGCACTACGAGTAGGGTAGCAGGCGGCTGCCGAGGACAACGCCTCCGAACGTCGCAACATGCCCATCCTCACCCAGCGTGACATCTCGCGTCCCCCGCCTTGATCCATATATATCAGCGTATCTTCTTCTCGGGGATTAATCTTGAGAACATCAACAAGGGAACTCATGGCGCTACTCCTAGGGCATCGGCTCGTCCTGGGGATTGTCGTAGCTTTGCCTCTGGCCACATGGGTCGGGACCACCTACGACTACAAGGGGCTCTTCGTAAGTAGCTATAACCTCAAGCCATGGCTCATCTTCCCGTCCATCGCAGTGGCGGCTGCGGCAGGCTGTTGGTCCCCAGTCGCGCACCTTCCTCGCCTGTGATCCAGGCGTTCGCGGAAACAGACATGACAGCCAACCACCACGAACGGATGTTCACTGACATCGACTTCGGCCCAGGGGAGGTCGCAGCCTTCATTGAGTCGCATTTCGACCCCATCTTGCCTCCGGACCAGCAGGTCGGTGTCTTGCGCGAAGATATGTTCTCCGTTTCCTACGACACGGGCGAGGTCATTGACGTCGGCTGGTACCCGAACATGGACATCCACGGATGCTTCATCGTGCAGTTGGTAGTCGATGGCAACTGGGATCGCCCGGCTCGAAGGTATGACTGCGCCTCCTACAAGGAGGCCGAGACGAAGGTCGGCGATCTAGTCCGGATGGTTCGCGAGCAGGTTCGTGGTACCAACTCCGGTTCCGTAGCCGCGTCACCGGTGGGGCAGGCCATCTTGCCACCGCATCCGAGCGTTCCGTGAGCCCGTATCTTCCCAGCAAGCCCCAAGACCATCGGCATTACACCGAAGCCATCGCACTGCAACAAACACCGCTACCAGCCCCCCAACCATCGGGAACAACATGATGTTTTCCAGCCAGTCTACCAGACCAGAACTCGCCAAGGCGGGGCGGATCGCTACCTTATGCACGGTCCTGCTTGCCTCTGCCATCCCCAGTTTCGGAGAGAATAGCCCCATGACTTCACCCAGCGCCGTGAACCAGGCGGTCTACCTGACCGCAAACAACATGTCGGTCGCGACGGGCCAGCCTTCGCTGGTGAACATGTCGAGCGGCTCCATGCATGTCCCGGTGTGGTCCTTCTCGGGCGGCACGGCCGGGCAGTCCGTCGCCGGCTTCGTGACCGGATTGCCCGGCGGGTGCGCCGCCGTGAAGGTCGAGATTCTCGTGACCACGAACGATGCCTCGACGAGCCCCGACTATGCGGATGTCTTCCGAGCCCATCTCTCGCAGTTGGCGGAGGATGCTCCCTTCACCTCCCCGTATGTCCTGGGAACTCCCGTGCGGACCGCGCTGCCCGCCGGGCCGTTCCACACCCGGACCATTCTCCTGGACCCCTACTACGAACTGGTGCCGGGCGCGCCCCTGTGGGTGCGCATCCAGCGGGAGCCGACCGACCCCGCCGACACCTTCCCCCATCCCACTGGCCTGGTCATGGTCAAGGTGACGCCTCTGCCGGCCCTCGCGAAGGCGCATGTGGTGCAGGACGTGAGCGGCTACAACTCGTGGCCGATGATGCAAGCCATCGGCGACAAGCTGGTCTGCGTGTACAGCCGGGGGTCGGCCCACTCCATCGGCGAAGACGCCCGCGCCGTCTACGCGCGCACCTCCACGGATGGCGGCAAGACGTGGACGGCGGAAACGGTGGTCGCCAACACGCCGGAATACGGCGAAGTCACCGTCGGCAAGGGTCTGGATGCCAACGGGGCGATGCTCCTCTGGGTGCGGCGCATCGGCAAGGACTGGAACCACGACCTCTACCGCACCACGGACGGGGTGACCTTCACGCTCGTGGCGACGCCAAAAATGGCCGTGACCCCCATGCAGGTCACCGATGTGTTTGCGGTGCCAGGGGTCGGCCTGATGGCGCTGTGGTTCGCCGGGAACTACAAGGACGACACCAGCCACTCCTGGGGCAAGCTCGTCAGCAGCGACAATGGCGCGACCTGGACCCAGACCGTCATCGAGTCCGGGCTGACCAAGGACGATTGGCCGACCGAGCCCTCCGCCGTCTCTCTCGGCGACGGCCGGATTCTCGTCGTCGCCCGGACCGAGATGGGAGGCGTGTACACGACGCGGGCCCAATTCCAGATGGTGTCGACCGACCACGGGGCGACCTGGACGCGCGCGCGGACCAACATCGGCGATGTCACCGCCTCCACGCCGAGCCTGATCCTCGATGCCAAGACCGGCCTGCTGAGCAACTACTACTACCATCGCGGCATGGGCGTCCTCCGCCGCCGGGTCGTCGATCCCGACCGCATATTCGCCAACCCGCTCGCCTGGCCCCCGGCCGAGGCGGTCGCCACCGGCAGCCGCGTGACGTTCGATGCAGGCAACGTGAACGCCACCGTGATCGGGGACACGCACTACCTCGCCTTCTACTCCGGCAAAGCCCCCGACACGGCGGTCCTGGTGGCCGAGGCCCCGGCCCCGACGCTCGCCACCAATCCCCTGCGCCCCGGCGGGCCGCAGGAATAGCGGGAAGACCATCGCTAGACAGCAATTGCGCCTTCCGGAGAATTCCGGGCAACCTATCCGCGTTTCGGTTCCCGGCACTCCCGCCACGGTATTTTCCCAATCGAGGCACAGGGGTTGCATCTCGGGACGGGCGGGCGATGGTTAGGCATGGCCCGTCCCGAACGAACCCGATGCGGCACTGCCCGGAGAAACCGAAGGAGAATCCGCTTGTGATGGCTCGTATGATTGCCCTGTGCGCGTTGGCGTCGCCGCTGGTGGGGTTGGCGGCGGAATTCCATGTGTCGGCGACCGGACGGGACGACCAGCCCGGCACCGCCGAAAAACCGTTCGCGACTCTGACCGCCGCCCGCGCCGCGGCCCGGCAGGCGGGCGCGGGCCCGCACACGATCCAGGTCCACGCCGGGGAGTACTTCATTGCCGAACCGCTGGCGCTGACCGCCGAGGACAACGGGCTGGCCATCGTCGGCGAGGACCGGGCCAAGGTCCGCATTCTCGGCGGAAAAAAACTGACGGGCTGGCAGCCGGACGGCGACCGGTTCTGGCAGGTGGAACTGCCCGGCGTCAAGGAAGGGAACTGGGATTTCCGGGCCTTGCTGGTGAATGGCCGTCTGGCGGAGCGGGCCGTCTGGCCGAACCGCACGGACACGCTCGAAAATCTGGGAAAATGGGATTTGCCCCTGCTGCCCATGCTGGCGGGGTTCTGGGCCCGGCAACCCACGCGCGAAGAGTTGACCGTGATGCCCTACAAGCCCGGCGACATCCCGGAAAACATCGATGTGCGGAATGCCGAGGTCCGGCTCTACCACATGTGGGCGGAATCCCTGGTCGGGGTCGAGAGCCACGACCGCGAGAACCATGTGCTGGTCATGTCCTCCCCCGCCGCCTGGCCCATGGGCGCCTGCAACCGCCGTCAGTACGTGATCTACAATATCCGGGAGGGCATGCAGGAACCCGGCCAGTGGTATCTCGACCGCACCGCCGGGAAGTTGGTCTACTGGCCCCTGCCGGACGAGGACATGGCGACCGCCGAGATCATCGCCCCGGTCGTCAACCAGATCATCACCCTGACCGGCACCAGGGAGCAGCCCGCCACCGGCATCACCCTGCGGAACCTGACCGTGCAATGCACCTCCGTCGATTTGAAACCGGGCGGCTGGGGCGGGGCCGGGCTGACCGGTGCCATCGAGCTGAACCATACCAAGGACTGCGTGCTGGACACGGTCGCCACCACCCAGGTCGGCGGGCTCGGCGTGGCCGTCAGCAATTCCTCCGGCGGCGTCCTCCGGAACAGCGAGATCGCCCAGACCGGAGCCTGCGGCCTCAAGCTGGGGGCGAATCACATGGTGGTCGAACGCAACCACATCCACCACGTCGGCATCCATTTCCCCGGTTCGGCGGGGGTGCTCATGGGCGGGGACGGCATCCAACTGGTCCGCAACGAGATCAACGACATTCCCTATTCCGGGGTGATCGGCGGCGGCGGCAAGAACTGCCTGATCGAGGAGAATCTGGTCTACCGGGCCATGCTCGTCATGCACGACGGTGCCGCCATCTACGGCAACCTGCGGGAAAGCGTGATCCGGGGCAACATGGTGCGGGACATCCGCCCCAACGGCCAGGGATTCGGGGCCTCGGCCTACTATCTGGACGAAGGCTCCTACGACTGCATCATCGAGAAGAATGTATCCTTCAACGTGGCCCGTCCCACCCACAACCACATCACCCGCGGCACCATCATCCGCGACAATGTCTTCATCTCCGACGAGGACATGACCGTCTCCTTCCAGAGTTCCGAGAACGTGACCTTCACCGGCAACAGCCTCTACGTCAAGGGCAAGCTGCGTTTCAGCTTCCGCAACGCGGCGAAAACCTGGGAGAACAACCGGATTTTCCGGGGCGAGGGCCAAGACGCCTTCCAGATCGACGGCTGGGTGCCCCTGGACCCGCCGAACGCACCCAAGAAACAGGCCATGACCGCCGGCCTCATGCCGGTTCCCCCGACCTTGGATGCCGTGATCACGACCGAGGAATGGCCCGTCCCGGCGGTGACGCTCGACCGGGACAGCCAGTCCTTCACCCCCGGCGGCCCCCCCAGCCGCGCCCAGGTCGGCTACGATGCCCAGAATCTCTACGTGAGTCTGCAAGTGAACCGCTTCCGGGGAGCCTCCGTCACGGAGGGCGCCACCTGGGAAGAGGACGACGGGGCGGAAATCCAGATCGAGGGGAAACGGGCGGACGGCACCGCCCTCACCTTCCGGATTCGCGGATTCGCCGGCGGCTCCCTCCAATGTCTCGCGGCCGAAGAACCCGCGTACGCCCTGCACGACCGCATCCAATTCGTCGGCAAGGTCAGCAAGACCAACTGGGGCGCGGTCATGGGCTGGAAGGGCGAATGGCAAATCCCCCTCGCCGCCCTCGGCCTCCAGCCCGAACCCGGCCAGTCCATCCCCTTCAACCTCCGGGCCTACCTCACCGAAACCAAGGAATACCGCGGCTGGGAAGCCGATATGGGCAAGCTCGTGTTCGGCGAGAAAAAATGAATCACCGGGCAAAGCCGCCGCCTTGCTGCGAGAATTCTCCGAAACGCTTTCACCACGAAGGCACGAAGGGCACGAAGGGGGATCGCAGGAACCAAGCGAACAAGTCCCCTCCCGTCTTCTTCGTGTCTTCGTGGTGAAACAGGATTACATGCCGCAGGACTGGACGCTGTTGATGTGGTTGTAGCCCGAGCCCATGAGATGCTGCATGAAGGTGTGGTAGCGCTCGCAGAGCGGGTCGGGCGCGGTTTCCGCCGCCGCGTCGTCGCCCCAGATGCGGACCACCTTCTCCTTGCCGTAGCCGAGCATGATCTGCTGGCCGGGACGGGGCAGAATCTTGCCCGAGCGAACCTGCTGGGCGCTCGCGCCGAGATCGGCCAGCAGGTTGCCGTGCCGGTCGTAGCACTTGCCCAGGGCATCACCGCCAGTGCCGTAGAACTCGTGGTAGCCGTCGCCCGTGAAGTCGATGGGCATGAGATGGCAGCCCTGGAAGGGCAGCTTGAATTCGACCGGCTCGCCGGTGACCGCGTCGAAATAGTAGAGAATGGGGGTGCTCTTGTGGCACTCGCTGCCGCTGGCGCCGAGGGCCAGGCTCATGGCCATGGCGATGCGCCGACGGTTCTCGCCGATATTGGCCACCCAGCCCTTGTGGATGTGCCCGGCCTCGACCGCGCTCCAGACAATGTTGCCCGCGAAGTCGTAGGTCACCACGCGCGGCGCGCCGCCGCCCTCGCGGCAGGTGTAGATGTACTTCCTGCCGTCGGCGGGATCGATGAACGGGGCCACGATGTCGGAATGGGCGTGGAAGTTGTCCCGGTCGCAGCAGAACAGCTCGTGCCCGTCGTCCATGCTCAGGATGCGTTCGCCCCAGAAAATCTCGTCGATCCCGTCCCCGTTCATGTCCAGAATCGGGAACACATGGCTGGCGCGGGCCCCCGGCTCCGCCGCCGGGATGTAGACCTCCCAGCGCTTTTCCATGCCGGGATTGTAGCCCTGGAGGTGCATGTCGTGATAGGTGCCCTGGGCGGTAATCAGCACCGGCTGACCGTGGGCGTACCCGGCGGCCAGCGAGTAGCGGTAGGTATGGCTCATGGACTCGTTGCGGGGATATTTCGGCCACGGCCACTGCCCGGTGACCTCGCCGGTCAAGGGGTCGATCCGCTCCAGCACCCGGTAGTCGATGGAGAGCGGCAGCTTCGGGTTGGTGTTGCCCACGTACCAGATTTCGTCCACCCCGTCGCCGTCGAGGTCGAAGGAAATGACCGGCGTGTACCAGATGCCCGGCACGACCCCCCAGTCCAGATCCCGCCGCCAGAGTAGCTTCCCGCTCATGCTCACCAGCGACAGCTTCAGCGTGTCGCGGGCATAGTTGAACGCCTCCGACCAGGGATCTATGTTCGGATGCTGCGAGTGGATGAACAGCACCGCCTCCTCGCGGCCCGGCCCCAGAGCCACCGGCACCGACCGCATCTGCGCGAATTCCTCGCCAATCTCGAAGGTGTACAGGCTACGGATCATCGTCGTTCTCCTGCTGCCACATACCAACTACCGGCACAGGCGGCACCATACATCCTCCCGCCAATCCCACAAGACCGAAACATTTCTCGCCGAAACTCCGACCTCCACGCATTGGAGTCGGTGGTCAGTCACCAAGGAACACTGGACGCAGCAGATGAATGCCAATAAAACCATTCTATCCCTATCGGAGCCAATGATCTACAGAGAGATATTCCTCGTTCTCCCGGTTCTCTGTTCCTCCGTGCCTCGGGCCTCCGTGAGAGACTTGCTCTCCCGGATTTCTCGCCGAGGGGGAGTACACGACCAGAGCGCGTAGGGTGGGGAAGCGTGGAAGGACACCGTGGCCATTCTGACCGGGCTACCATGTGGCTCCCGCTTCGGGGAGCAAAATCACCGGCCACATGCAGCCGCAAGCTGCCGGTTCAGCGCAGTGGCTTGTTCGCAATCTTCGTTAGGACAAGTACTTGATTGCCAAGCCATACAACACGACTCCGAGTTGTACGACAAACAAGACCACCGCGACGGTCGTCCCTGCCCTCGCGACGAGGACATGGCGACGGTCCGGGTAGTTGAAATAGCTCCGCCTCGAAAATGCAACGTAGCTGAGAAATCCCGCATTCAAAATTCCACCGACCGCAAAGGCGACAAAGCCGGCCATTACAAACACCAGCCCGTCCATGCAGCCTTTATAGTACAATGCCTGGCGGATGATGGCGACACCGCACGGAACCGCGACTACAATTGCCGGGATGAAGCCAAGATACGGTTTGCCCGTTTTCATGGAGGCCTGCCTTTCCATTTGTATTCTCGTTGCAACCTGCTTCCTCAGACAGCACTGAGTATACAAGAAGAAGCCGACCGTGTCAATTCCTTCGCCAACAGTCACGAGGCACGGGAAGACCGGGAAGAACCGCGAATGAACGCAAATGAACGCGAATCAAGCCCTATTCCTCTTTTCCATTCGCGTGTATTCGCGTCCATTCGCGGCTCCCGCCGGGGCAAGGA
>LVAZ01000648.1 GCA_001603055.1 Victivallales bacterium Lenti_02 | reverse complement strand
CCCGCCGCCCGTTCCCGGAGTGACGACACCAGCCACCGCTCCCGGCGCGCCCGCGTCTGCCAGAAACGAAAGCCTCGAACAACGACTCCAGCGCATCCGCGAAGAGCGGGAACGCCTGCAACGCGAACGCATGAAACCCGCCGAGAACCCGAATTGAGGACCCGCATATGAACCGGCGCTCCGCCATATTCCCCATCCGCACCCTGCTGGCCGCAATCGCCCTTCTCCTCGGTGGCTGCCAGGGGCTCCGCCAACGGCCCGGCCAGGACGCGGACGACCCCGAAGCCTACCGCGCCCTCGCCGACGGCGTCCTCGCCCCCAGACCGCTCACCGGAGCCTCGCCCTACAACAACACCGCGCTCGAGGTGGACAAAATCACCCCCCGGGACGCGGGCGGCATCTCCGAGAAGCTGACGTTCCCCAGAAGCACCCAGGCGGAGATGCCCAAAATCCCCATCGCCGAATACCCCGACAAGCTGCTGAAGGGAATCAAGGACCCCGACGCCGTCGTCAGCGTGAACCTGGACCTGGACAATGCCGCCATCGATGAAGTCGTGGCCGCCTTCTCCATCATCCTCGGCGGCTTCGGCTACCAGATCGACCCCGCCGTCAAGGGTGCCGTGACCATCTCCATGGAGTCGGACATGACCGCCCGCGAAGCCTGGGACATGTTCGAGCACATCCTCTGGCTCTCCGGGGCCTACGCCTCGAAGAATCCGGGGTTCATCCACATCATGCCCTTCAGCCGCATGCCCAAGGAACGCCGCCTCCTGGCCCGCCACGAACCCCACGCCAACGTCGAAGTCGCCTTCATCCCGGTCTACCATGTGAAGAGCGGCGACATCATCAAAAACCTCCAGCCCTTCATGACCGACGGGGCCACGGTCACCGACCTGAACTCCGAGAACACCCTGCTGATCGTCGAAGCCCCCCCCAACATGCCGAAACTGCGCGAACTCATCGCCCGGCTCGACAACAAGGGCGAGGCCGACTGGCCGCACATCTGCATCCAGTGCCGCGAGGTGGACGCCGACGATCTGAAAGCCGAGCTGGAGACTCTCCTCCCCGTGCTGGGCTACTCCGTCGCCGCCCAGGGTCCCTCCGGCGGCCAGATCAAGCTCACCACCCTCCCCCGCCTGCAGACGCTCGTCGTCAGCGCCGCCCTGCCCGAGGTGCTGCGCATGGTCGAGGACTGGGTCAAGGTTCTCGACCGCGGCAGCAGCGACTCCCGCGAGGACATCTTCTTCTACGACGTGCAGCACAGCACGGCGGAGAAGCTGAACGAGATGCTCGCCGTCTTCTTCAACGCCGAATCCTCTTCCAGCAGCCGCCGGACCTCCGCCACCAAAAGCACCTCCGCCAAGGCCGCCGCCACCACCGGCGTCGCCGAGGCCTCACGCACCCTGCCGGCCAGCAGCTCCAACCGTCCCCGCCGGGCCGAATCCGAAAGCGAGACCATCTTCGACACCCCGGTCATCGTCTATGTCGACCAGGAAAACAACCGCCTCAGCCTCCAGACCACTCCCCGCGCCTGGCCCCTCGTCCTCGCCATGCTCGAACGCCACGACATCGACCCCCGCCTCGTCCTGGTCGAGGCCAAGATCGTCGAAGTCTCCCTCGGAAAAAATACCGAGTTCGGCTTCGCCTACGCCGCGCAGCACACGAATTTCCAATACGCCATGAACCAGATGGGCAGCGACGGTGCCGGCGCCAGACGCAGCCCCTGGACCAGCACCAACACCAGTTGGACCGGGAAAAACCCCGTCACCGGGCTCTTTCCGGTGAACCCCGCCAGCTTCTCGAGCGGCACGGGGGGCGCCGCCCTCGGCTACCTCAAGGGCGACGTCATGGCCTTCGTGAACGCGGTCGCGGGCGAGGGCAAGTCCCAGGTCCTCGCCACGCCCCAGATCATGGCCACCAACGGCGTCGAAGCCAAAATCAACATCGGCCGCAAGGTCTCCATCAAAACCACCGAATACAGCTCCGACTACAAATCCAACTACGAATACCAGGACACCGGCATCATCCTCACCGTCACCCCCTACATCACCGCCGGCAACGACGTCCGCCTCGAACTCGAACAGGAAGTCTCCTCGGTCATCGAGGGCACCGGCGGCGACGGCAGCCCCGACATCTCGAACAAGCGGCTCCTCACCACCCTCATCATCCCGGACGGCGGCACCGCCCTCATGGGCGGCCTGATCGACACCACCAACTCCCAGGGCCACACCGGCGTCCCCCTCCTCAAGGATATTCCCGGGATCGGCCGCCTGTTCCGCACCAACCAGACCTCGTCGAGCCGCAACGAGCTGCTCGTCCTCATCAGCGTCAACGTCCTCGACACCAAGAGCGACACCACCCAGTTGCTCAGGCGCTACCAGGCGGCCCTCAGGGAAATCCGGGAGCAGTTGGACTGATGGCAGGCCACGCAGACAACACCGACCGCGGGACCGAGCCAGCCGCCCTGGGCGCGGTTCTGCTCGCCGGGGAAAACGCCGGCTCCCGCCCCGCCCTCGCCAACGGCAAGACCGGCAGTCCGGCCCCCGCCCCCGCCGACGAGGAACTCGCCGCCACCGTCC
>LVAZ01000173.1 GCA_001603055.1 Victivallales bacterium Lenti_02 | reverse complement strand
GCGGAGGCCGCGCTCGACGAGCTGCCGGATGAAGAGCCGGGCCGCGGTGTTGTCGAAGGAGGGGGGAAGGCCCGAGAAACGACGGGGGTTGATGTGGACGAACACGGGCAGGTGGATCATCGCGTCGTCGTTCTTGATCGCCACCTGAATGTCCGACACCGAACCCACCTTGACCCCCCGGAAGGTGACGGGCGAGCCCACGTTGAGGCCGGTGACCGAACCCTCGAAGTAGATCACGTAGGGCAGGCGCGGCTCGAACAGCTTGCCGCCGCCGAACATGCCGATGGCGACGATGCCGAGCACGATGGCCGCCAGCACGAAGATGCCGACGGCGGTGGTTTTGGTGGTGGCACCCATGGCGGGTTCTCCCTAGGCGTGGACGGCGGGGGTCTGCCCGCCGCGGGTGAGGAATTCGCGGACCTGCGGATTGGGGGGATTCGCCAGCAGCTCGCGCGGAGGACCGCAGGCGGTCATGGTCCGGCGCTCGGCGTCGAGAAACACGGCGTTGCTGCCGATGGCGAAAATGCTGGCCAGTTCGTGGGTGACCACCACGACCGTGGCCCCCAGGCTGTCGCGCAGCTCGAGGATCAGCTCGTCCAGACGGCGGGCGCTGACCGGGTCGAGCCCGGCCGACGGCTCGTCGAAGAAGAGGATTTCGGGATCGAGGGCGATGGCGCGGGCCAGGCCGGCCCGTTTGCGCATGCCCCCGCTGATTTCGGCGGGGTAGTACGTTTCGAAGCCGCGCAGTCCCACCAGGGCGAGCTTGAAGGAGACGATCTCGCGGATTTCCCGTTCCTTCAGGCCGGTGTGCTCGCGCAGGGGCAGGGCCACGTTTTCGGCCAGGGTCATCGAGGTCCACAGGGCGCCGCCCTGGTAGAGCACGCCCGCCCGGCGCAGCAGGTGGTCGCGGACGGCGGGCGGGGATTCCCAGAAGCTGGTTTCCCCGTAGAGCACCCGCCCTTCGGCGGGGGCGATCAGGCCGATCAGATGGCGCAGGAGGGTGCTCTTGCCGCAGCCGCTGCCCCCCATGATCACGAAGATGTCCCCCCGCCGGACCGCGAAGTCCAGCCCGCGCTGAACCACCATGTCGCCATAGGCCATGGTCAGGTTCTCGACGGTGATGTGGGCTTCGCCGGACATTCAGACTCCCAGGATGTCGCAGAGGACGGTGATGGCCGCGGTGGCGATGACGAGCATGACGATGCTGGTGACCACCGAGGCGGTGGTGGCCCGCCCCACGTCGGCCGAGCTGCGCCCGCAGCGCATCCCCCGGTAGCAGCCGCTGAAGGCGACCAGAATCCCGAAGACAAAACTCAGGACCAGGCCGACGGCCAGGTCGTTCACCCCCACCGCCGCCTTGGTCTGGATATAGTATTCCATGACCCCGAGATCGAGCATGGTCACCCCCACGAAGAGCCCGCCGAGCACGCCCATCAGGTTCGCGTAGACGCAGAGGAACGGCATCATCAGGGTCAGGCCGAGCAGCCGGGGCAGGACCAGAAAGTCCACGGGCGCGACGCCCATGGTCTGGAAGGCGTCGATCTCCTCGTTCACCTGCATGGTGCCGAGCTGGGCGGCGAAGGCGGCGCCGGTGCGGCCGGCCATGACCACGCCCACCATGATCGCGCCCATCTCGCGGACGATGCCGATGCCCACCAGGTCGGCCACGAAGATTTCCGCCCCGAACATGCGGAGCTGGATGGCGCCGACGAAGGCCAGAATCAGCCCCACCAGGAAGCTGATCATGGTGACGATGGGAAAGGCGTCCGGCCCGCAGGAGACGATGACCTGCCCCACGTCGCGCCAGCGAATCTGCGCCCGCCCGGTGAGCAGCCGGGCGAGGCCGAGGGCGATTTCGCCGACGAAGCCCACCATCTCGCGGGCGGCCCTGGCCGTGCCGAGCGCCCGCTGCCCGAGGGCGGCGATGCTGGTTTGCGCCTGGCTTGCCGGGCTTTCGTGCTCGGGGATGGCCGCCGCCAGATGCAGCATGCGGACCGCGCCCGGCGGCAGGCCGTCCAGCGCGACGGGCACCCCGGCCGCCCGCGCCTCGCGGCAAAGCCGGTCGAGGAACACCAGCAGGCGGCTGTCCCAGTCGCCCAGTTCGGCGCAGGCGAACCGCAAGCCGCCGACACCCGCCCAATCCGGGGGGGGCGAAACCTCCGGGTGCGGCCCTTGCAGGCACCAGACCCCGGCCAGATGGGCGCATAGCGATCCGTCCGCCGCCTGTTCGTAGCGGACATTGCCTGCCGGGGGTGCCTGATGCGCGGATGGAAGCATGGAAGGGTCTTCGGGGTTGCGGAATGCTATCCCTCTACCATGCCGTGTCTGGCGCTCCGCGCAACTCCGGGAACCCGGCGGAAGGAATCCTGTCTATCCACTCCCCGGTATTCGGGGTAAGTTGCGCCGCTTCCGGAGCGGCACTATCTTGCAAATCCAGTGATTTCGGTCCGCCCGGTTCCGGGCAGGTGGTTTTCTGTGTGCAACCAACGGAGTGTCGTCATGGTCCGGACTATTTTCTCCTCGTTGTCTTTCGCCTCGTTGCTGTTGTTTCCGGCCATGGCCCAGGAGGCTCCGGCGGAAGCCGGTGCGCCGGCGGCGGCGGTCCAGCCTGTCCAAGCGGGCGGGCACGAGCGGCGGCTGGCCGAGCTGGCGACCCAGAACCGGGAACTCTCCGCCGAACTGATGAAGCGGCGCGGCGAGATCGTCCGCGAACATCCCGAGGTGAATGAGCACCTCGCCAGGGAGCGTGCGCGGGCCGACGAGCTGCGCCGTCAGGCGGCGGATTTGCAGAAGCAGGCCCGGGACTTGGAGCAGCAGGCCAACGACATCGTGGCCCGGAGCAACCAGCAGGCGTTCGCGGATGTCGATCCCGATTTCGCCGCGAAGAGCAAGCAGCAGGCGGAACTGATGGCCGAAATCGCGGCCCTGCGCGAGGAAATGCGTCTGGAACGGCAGAAGGAGCGGCAGGAGAGCTACCAGAAGCGGCCCGTGCCCCCCAAGCCCACCGTCGCGCCGCCCGCCCCCCCGGCGGCGAAGCCCCAGCCCGCGCCCGCCGAATAGGCCCGTTCAGGGTTCCAGCGGGGCGAGGCGGCAGGCGAGACGACGGGTCTCGCCCGGCGCGAACGCCCCGCCCCAGTCCACCTCGATACGGCGCAGGGTCTGCCCGAGATGCCGTACCGGCAGGCCGAAGGCGATATCCTTCGGTTCCGCGAAGACCAGTTCCACGCCCGCTCCCGAGGGCAGGCGGAACTGGAGGGCCGCGACGGCCTCGGCCCGGCGACCCGTGGAATCCGCCGCCGGACACTCGGTCCACTCCCCGCCGCTCCGCCAGCGGAGCAGCAGCCCCTCCTTGTCGAGGAAGGGGAACTGCTCGACCAGCCGTTCCGGGGTGAAACCCGTTTCGGCGACGAGGACGACCTCGAAGTGCAGCGCGGCTTCCGCCAGGGTGGTGGTGCGGCGGAACTGGAGGGGCTGGTTGAAGAGTTGGCCGGTTTCAGCGACGCTCCCCTTCTCCTCGCTGATTTCGGCGCGGTGGCGGTAGTAGTCGGGCCAGGCGACGGCACCGTCGGCCAGGTCGGCGCGGGTTCCCTGGATGGTGTAGACGTTCCAGTTCATGCCCAGCAGCCAGTTGCCGTAGCCGGGGAACCAGACCAGGGACAGGCCCTGGGTGGGCTGCCAGCCGTTCTTGCCGGCTCCGCCGCCGGGAACCAGCAGCCCGTCCCTCTCCTCCCAGCCCGCCGGACAGGGGACGGGACGAATCGAGTCGCGCACCCACTCGCTGGACGTTCTGCCCACGTAGAGCGCGGCGTAGTAGCCGGGACGGCGGGCGAAGACGAATTCCCCGTTGCGGTTGCGGAAGAAGGGCTCGGGCGAGAGGGCGGGCCAGTCGCCGCGCCGAATCTCCCCGGTGGGAAAGACGTAGTGGTGGAAATAGCCGAGCCAGGGATGGTAGGCGTAGGCCTTGTACCAGCGCTCGTTGCGCTGGAACCACTCGTCGTCCCAGGCCGGTTCGAGGTGCTTGCGGATGTGCTCGAGGTTCTTGGCGCGCTCCTCCTCAAGGTCCAGATTCCGGTGCCAGACGCCCGCCTCCGGCAACTGGTCGGCCATCAGGCGGACCCCGCCGTCGTACTGCCGGTTCACCCATGAGCCGGTGGTGCGGTGGGAGAAGTTCGAGGCCCCGCGCATGGTGCCGTCGGGCTCGGGGGCGACGGTGTGGTTGAAGAGGTCGTAGATGCGGCGCAGCCCCGCGCGGGCGGTCTCGTCGCCCGAGAAACGGTAGTAGATGGCCTGCTGGGCGGCGGCCAGCCCCTGGTAGGTGGCGTCCGGGCCGTAGCGCTCCTGCTGGTAGCCGGTGACCATGAAGGGATTGAATTCGGGCGTGGCGAGCCCCAGAGTGAAATAGCGGGCCAGTTCGCGGTAGGCCTCATCGCCGCTGCCCTCGGCCATCAGCCAGAGGTCCAGGCACCAGTGCGAAGTCTGGTTCTCGCAGGAGACCCGGCGCAGGCCCAGGGTGTCCATCACCCGGACCGCCCCCTCCGTCCAGAGTTCGCGCAGAGCCGGGTCCGCCAGCGGGGCGACGAAACCGAATTGGGCGGCGCGGTTGCGGAAGCCGAGCGCGTCCACCCCGGCATAGCCGTCCCAGTCGTCGGCGTTGAAGGTGCCGTTTTCCCCGAGTTTCAGGTAGTGAGCGAATTCCTGGAGGACGATGCGGCGCAGGATGGCGGGATTCCGCCGGTAGGGGTTGCAGGCTTCGTCGACCGTGTAGGCGGGGCCGAGCCAGGCGGCGACCGTGCCCAGCCCATAGCCGGGACTGACCGGATCGAGGTTCTGCTCGGCGAGAATGCGGGGGACGAAGTTGAGCGGGCCGGTGATGCCGAGCAGCCCGGCATGGCGCGGGTCGGCCAGCCATTCGTCGGCCAGTCCGGCAAGCGAAACCGGCTCGACCGCGAAATCGGCGGCCGTCCGTTCCCGCATCCACTCCCACATGCGCGCCTGGAAACGGTGGGGGAAATGGCGGCCGTCGGCGGTGGTCTCGACGCTGCCGCGGATGGTCCGCGCGGTCTCGGGATCGGGGCAGAGAATGCCGGGCAGGCCGCGCACCGCGAAGTTGCCCATGGGATTGTCGTAGGCGATGTCGAGCCGGAGCACCTGGCCCGGCTGCACGGCCAAGGGCTGGTCCCCGCTGGCCCAGAGAGGCTGCCCCTGCTCGTCGGCCAGCGCCGCCTTGGCGGCATAGGTGGGAACCGAGACTTCGCTGGCGCCCTCGGGAACATAGAGCCAGGCCTGGCGCACCCCCGCCTGGCGCGAACGGCAGGCCAGCACGCCATAGGCCGCGCCGTTGGTTTCGAGCCGGACCCGGACGCCAACCGTGGCATAGCGGAGTTGGTAGACTCCCGCCGGCGCCTCCGGCAAGTCGGCGACGGTGACAGCGCGGGTCTTCTCCCCGTCCGCGAAACGCTCGATCCGGCGCGCCACGGGACGCTCGTCGGCATCGTGGAACTGCCAGAACAGCAAATCCCGACTGGAGAGGGTTTCCCCCCGGGAAAGCTCGACACCAAGGCGCAGGGGACCGCCCGGATGCACCACGTAGAAGGCCAGCGAACCCCCGCCCCAGTCCCCCGCGAAGGCCGGATCGGCCGCCGGCAGCAAGATTCCCGAAAACAGCACGGCAAGCAGGGCGAGGGCAGGGGGACGAGGCATCGGCGATACTCCTGTGCAACGGTTGCGGACAGGACAATGTCGCCCCCCTTCCAGGCGAAGCAAGCCACGCGCCCGCCCGTGGACCCAGTGGAGCCAGTCACGGAGCCACGGAGTCACCAGAAATCGTCCGTCCCGCTTCCCTGCCGCCGACTGCGAATAAGTCCTGGGTGGGTTTGCCGGGATAGGAAGAGTAAAGTAGGGGCCGGGAGCAACGCCGGGGTCGGCGGCGTGTCCCGCGCATCCGCCGGGCCGCAAGGTCCGGTGACACCGGCAGTGCTGGAACACGGAGGCCGCGACATGCCAAAGGAGACCGGGCTGGAGTCCCGCTGCGCCATTGCGATCAAGGCGGTGGCGTACCGCGAAGCGGTGGCCGACTACCGGGTCCGGCCGCACACCCAGACCGCGTACCAATGGTATGTGGTCCTGGCTGGCGGGGTCGACATGACCGTCGACGACGAGTTGTACACCCTGCGGCCGCTGGAGTCGATCCTGATTCCGCCCGGAGCCATCCGCTCTCCCGCCATGCGCGAGGTGCCGCCCAACTATCTCTGGTGTGTCTTCGACAACGAACGCCTGCACCTGGACCGCATGGAGCGGCGGGTTCTCGGCATCCCGGACCTACTCCGGGCCGATCTGGAGGCCCTGGTGGGGGAGTTGAAACAGGCCCCGCGCCTGGACAGCGACGCCTTGGTGGAGGCGCTGGTGGTGCGGCTGCTGATCGGAGTCCAGCGCCTGAACACCAGTCCCGGCCAGGGACCGACCGCGAGTCTGGCGGAACCCGACGCCTATCGCCGGAACGTGGTCAAGCGCGCCGGGGTGTTCATGGGGCGCAACCTCCACCGCCCGCTCACGCGGGCGGAGATCGCGGCGGCGGCGGGCGTCTCGGAGCCGCATCTCGCCCGGCTCTTCCGCCAGGTGACCGGCGAGACGCTCGTGCAGAGGCTGACCCAGATGCGCGTGCTGTTCGCCAAGCAGCTTCTGGTGGGCTCGTCTCTGCCGGTCTCGGCAGTCGCCTTCGAGGTCGGCTACTCGTCGGCCAGCCACTTCAACGTGGTTTTCCGGCGCGCCACCGGGCGGACTCCTTCCGAATACCGCGCCTCCGCCAGCCGTTCGCAGGGCTGAACGCGCTTGATTCCTGGTTCCATGCTGATCGGATACCGCGCATGAATGCACGGACCGGGCAGTTGCCCGGAGGGCTGGCATCGTCTATCGTGAGTGAACCGGGCCGCGCCTGGTGGCGGTCCCGTTCGCCGGCAACTCGCACAGGAGACACGTTCCATGTTCATCTCGATCTTCAGCGACGAACTCGCCCTGGATGTCACCGAAGCGCTGCCCATCATCCGCTCCTGGGGGCTGACGCACGTCGACTTCCGGAGCCAGATTTTCGGGAAGGAAATCCACGCGCTGTCGGCGGAGGAACTCGTGAAGCTCAAGGCGCTGTGCGCGGACAACGGCCTGCAGGTGGCCTGTCTGCAATCGTCGCTGGCGAAGGTGCATCTGCCGGACGCCGAGCGCTGCCGGGCCGAGGAGCAGAAGCTGGAGGGGCTGATCCGCGCCGCCGACGCGCTGGATTGTCGGCTGATCCGCACGTTCCATTATTGGCAACCGAAGGAGCCCGAGATGCAGGGCGCGCTGGCCGTGCGCCCGGACGAGCTGGCGAAGGTGCTGGACCTGTTCGCGCCGCTGGCCGCCCGCGCCAAGGCGGCGGGATTGCGCCTCGCGTTCGAGAACTGCGGCGTCACGCCCGCCGAAGTGCTGGCGGTGGTCGAAGCATTGGGCGTCAAGGAGTGGGGCGTCGCCTGGGACGTGGCCAACGGCTGGGACTGCGGCGAACGCCTGGCCGACGAGGCGGCGTTCGTGCGACTGATGGCGGAGCGTTCGATCGGGATGCATGTCAAGGCGCGCCGGGCGATTCCCGGTCTCAACCCGCTGTCCGACATCCGCTACGAGCCAATCCTGTCCTTGTGCCAGAGCGTCGGCTTCTCCGGCCCGGTTTCCATCGAGACGCACAACCCGGACAAGACCGTGAGCAACCAGGAGATGTCCCGCCGGCTGGTGAACGTGGTCAAGGCCGCGTGGCCGTCCGCGGCACCCGGCACCCAGGCCTACTCGTCGGCGCCGAAACCGACTGTCTCCCGCGCGTGGGAAAGCGATCCGGTGCGGTTCGTGGTGGTCGGGCTGGGCATGGGGCACAACCGCAGCCGGACCGTGGTGGAGACTCCCGGCACCCGGCTGGTCGGGGTCTGCGACGTGGTCGAGGAACGGGCGAAACGCTCGGCGGAGGCCTTTGGGGTTCCCTATTCCCTCGACGTCCAGGAGTGGCTGGATAACGATCAGGTGGAGGTGGTCTACGTGCTGACGGAGACCGGCCGCCACGCCGAGATTGCCATCCGCGCCCTCGAAGCGGGCAAACACGTGATCTCGACCAAGCCCATGGAGGCCAGTCTCGCGGCGTGCGACAAGATGATCCGTACGGCGGAGGCCAACGACCGGCTGCTGGCGGTGGACTTCGGGAGGCGCTTCGGGTCCAGCCTGCTCGATCTCAAGGCGGCGGTCGCGGCGGGAGACCTTGGCCGTCCGCTCGGCGCCACGTTCAACCTGAAAATCCTGCGGACGATGGAGTATTTCCATTCCAATGGCGGCTGGCGCGGCACGCGCCGCTGGGATGGCGGGGGCGTGCTGTCGAATCAGGCCATTCACCACATCGACGAGATCGTTTTTGTGCTCGGCGTTCCGGCGCGGGTCCGCTGCGACATCTGGACGCAGGACCACGACATCGAGGCCGAAGACCTGGGCAGCGCGGTCTGGCAGTACGCGAACGGCATGATCGTCACCTTCACCGCGACCACCAGTTTCCCGCACTCGACCTGGTATTCGCACCTGGAGCTGCATGGCACGGCGGGCGCCTACTACGAGGTGGGCGGCGGCCCCTTCGCCAAGCCCGAGACCAAATGGTTCGTGGGCGGCAAGTGGAGCGGGACCGCCCCGCGCGCCGGGCAGGGCGAGTGGCTCAACACGGCCGACAATGTCGCCGCCGCCCTGCGCCAGGGCGCTCCTCTGGTCTGCGACGGCCGCGAGGGACGCCGCACCCAGTCGGTCCTCGATGCCATGTACCGTTCCGCCTACCAGGCCGGCGGCGGCTGGGTGGACGTGGCGGCCGATCTGCCGTAAAGTTCAGAGTTCGGAGTCAGTTCAGAGTTCAGAGTTCGGAGAATCCGGGGACGGGTTCTTTCTGGCTGGCTCCGGTCTCCGTCCCTGCGGTTCATCAAGTTATGCCGGAACTCGGCTTGACGGAACCGACGGGCCGTGGTATCTAGTGACGCGGGAAGTCATCGCAGCCAGGCGGCACCCCCTATCTTGGAGACGGCAGGCCAATTGTCCAGTTCACGGTGAACCAAGACACGAACTCTGAACTCTGAACTGAGAACTCCGAACTTGACTTCGAACTCTGAACTCTGAACTGAGAACTGAGAACTGAGAACTGAGAACTCAGATGAACCTCTGGAACACGTTCGACGATGTCCGGGAGAAGCTCTCCCGGCAGTACCGTCCGATGCAGTTGGCCGAGGACACGGGGCTGGACGTGCCGGAGTTGGAGGCGGGCATGCGGGCCTATCTCGCCGCGCACCCCGACGAGCCGCGCATCCGCACCAAGGCGGCGATCCTGGCCTACCTGCTGAGGAACGCGCGGGTCGGCGTGGACGACTACGACTGGTTCGCCGACCATATCGGCACCGGCAGGCTGCTCTGGAAACTCCAGGGCGAATGGTGCCGGGAAGCGGGCAGGGACATCCCCCCGCGCACGGGGGTCGGGCATCCCGCCGGGGTGGCGCAACTGGACCTCAGCCACACTTCGCCCGATTGGCGGAACGTCCTGAACTACGGTCCGGCTGGGCTCCGGGACCGGGCGCTGGCCGCGCTGGAGTCGGCGCCGGACGCCGAGGCCAGGGAGTTCTATGCCGCCGTCGCCACGGTCTACGATGCGTTCTGCGACTACATCCTGCGGCTGGCGGCGGAGGCGGAGCGGCAAAACGCCGTCCGGGTGGTCGACACGCTCAGGGCCCTGGCCGTCCGCCCCGCCCGGACCTTCCAGGAAGCCCTGCAGATTTCCTTCCTCTACAACCAGGTTCAGGAGATCGACGGCGTCTATGTCCGCTCGCAGGGCCATCTCGACCAGGAGTGCATCGCGTACTACCGGCGCGATCTGGCCGAGGGCAGGCTCACGCGGGAGCAGGCCAAGGAACTGCTCAAGTTCTTCTTCGAGAGGTTCCTGGCCATCGGCTTCGGAGCCGGCAACAACATCTGCTTCGGCGGCTGGAAACAGGACGGCACGGACGCCTGCAACGAACTCACCGAACTCGCCTTCGAGGCCTTCGCCGAACGGGAAGCGATCGATCCGAAATTCTCCCTGCGGCTGAATCCGGGCACGCCGGACAAGTACCTGCTCGCCGCCGCCGAATGC
>LVAZ01000172.1 GCA_001603055.1 Victivallales bacterium Lenti_02 | reverse complement strand
GGAGAACTCTACTGGCGGGAACTGTTCGACGAGGGCTTCTACTCCTCGCCGGTGGTGGTCGGCAACCGCGTGTATGTGACCGACTTCAAGGGCCACACCCGGGTTTTCGCCGTCGCCCGCGAGTACCAGTCGCTGGCGGTGAACGAGCTGGGCGAGCCCGCCATGGGCACCCTCGCTTTCCGCGGCACCCGCGCCTACCTGCGGGGCACCCGCTACCTCTACTGTCTTGCCGAGGTGCCTTGAACCATGCCCGACGTGACCCGCGAGGACATCGAGCGTCTGGTCCAGGCCCACGGCCGGGGCCCGGCCTCCCTCCTGCCCCTGCTGCAAGCGGTCCAGAAGGTCTACAACTATCTGCCGGAGGAGGCGCTCCGGCTGATTCCGGAATTGACCGACATCCGGGCCGCCGACGTGGTCGGCGTCGCCACCTTCTATGCCGGGTTCCGCCTGCGCCCGGCCGGTCTGCACGATGTGAAGGTCTGCATCGGCACCGCCTGCCATGTGCAGGGGGCCAACGAAATCTACGAGGCGTTCAAAAAGACTCTCGGGATTCCCGCCGATGAGGACACCGACGCGGACCGTCTGTTCACCGTGCGCAAGGTGGCCTGTCTGGGCTGCTGCATGCTCGCCCCGGCGGTGCAGATCGACGACATCACCTACGGGTTTCTGACGCCGGCCCGGGCCGAGGAGGTGCTCCAGGACTTTCTGCGCCAGGCCGCCGTTGGCGGGGGCAGGACTCCCCGGCCGGGGCGCGGCGGGGCCGAGGCGCGGCTCTGTCTGTGTTCGAGCTGCGCGGCGGCGGGAGCCGCCAAGGTGGCGGCGGCGGTGCGCGAGGAAATCGCCCGCTACGACCTGCCCGCCGAGCTGAAAAGCGTCGGCTGCACCGGCATTTCCTTCGAGGCGCCGTTGCTGGAAATCGAGGCGGGGGGGCAGACCTACCGCTATGGCCGGGTGCGTCCCGAGAACGTGCGGGACATCCTGACCCGGCATCTGGCGCCGGGCGGCGCGGTGCCGCCCGTGCGGGCGCGCCTCGCGGCCCTGCTGGAACGGCTCTACGAGGGGCCGTACCATGAACCGGTCACCCGCTATCTGCTCGACGAGGGCCGCGAGGACATCCGCGCCTATACCGGCCCGCAGCATGCCCGCGCCCTGGCCGACGCCGGCCAGGCGGGACCGCTCGATGTGGACGGCTATCTGGCGCGGGGCGGCTTCGCCAGCCTCGAGGAATGCCGTCGGCACAGGGACCCGGAATGGGTGCTGCACACCCTGACGGCCCACGGCATGCGGGGCCGGGGCGGCGGCGGTTTCCCCACCGCCTCCAAATGGCGCGCCGTGCGCGAGGCCCCCGGCGCGGACAAGGTGATCGTCTGCAACGCCGACGAGGGCGATCCCGGCGCGTTCATGGACCGCATGATTCTCGAATCCTTCCCCTTCCGGGTGATCGAGGGCATGGCCGTGGCCGCCTGGACCGTGGGGGCGAACGAGGGCGTTTTCTACATCCGTTCCGAGTATCCGCTGGCCGTGGCGCGGGTCGGGGAGGCGCTGCGCCTCTGCCGGGAGCGGGGATTGCTGGACGCGGGATTCAACCTGCGGATATACGAGGGGGCGGGGGCCTTCGTCTGCGGCGAGGAGACCGCGCTCATCGCCTCCCTCGAAGGGCGGCGGGGCATTCCGCGCCTGCGTCCCCCCTATCCCTCCGAGCACGGCCTGTGGGGACGGCCCACGCTCATCAACAATGTCGAGACCTTCGCCAACGTGCCGTGGCTGCTGCATCATCCAGTGCAGGAGGAAGTGGGCACCGCCGCCAGCCGGGGGACCAAGGTCTTCGCTCTGGCGGGCAAGGTCCGGCGGGGCGGGCTGATCGAGGTGCCGATGGGCATGACCCTGCGCCGGATCGTCGATGAAATCGGCGGCGGCGTGCCCGAGGGCCGCGCGCTCAAGGCGGTCCAGGTGGGCGGTCCCAGCGGCGGCTGCGTGCCCGCCGCGCTCTGCGACACGCCGGTGGACTACGAGGCGCTGACCGAAATCGGCGCCATGATGGGCTCCGGCGGGCTGGTGGTGCTGGACGACACCGACTGCATGGTGGACGTGGCCCGCTATTTCATGGCCTTCACCCAACTGGAGTCCTGCGGCAAATGCACCTTCTGCCGGGTGGGCACCAAGCGGATGCTCGAAATCCTCGAACGCCTCTGCGCGGGCGAGGGCAGGGAGGGAGACCTGGAAGAGCTGGAGGAACTGGGCAGAATGACCCGCGCGGGCAGTCTTTGCGGACTCGGCCGCACCGCCCCCAATCCGGTGCTGACCACGCTTCGCTTCTTCCGCGAGGAATACGCCGCCCATCTCGACAAACGCTGTCCGGCGGGCACCTGCAAGGCCCTGATTACCTATTCGATCAACGACCAGTGCATCGGCTGCACCCGCTGCGCCCAGCGCTGTCCCGCCGACGCCATCGAGCCCCGTCCCTACCAGCAGCACGAAATCGATCCGGAAAAATGCGTCCGCTGCGACGCCTGCCGCCAGGCCTGCCCGGTGGATGCCATCGAGATAACGTGAGGAGATTGCCCATGTCGGATTCTGCCCGTGGAACGAGTCGGCCGGTGGTCCGCTGGGCCATCATCGGCTGCGGCGACGTGACCGAGGTCAAGAGCGGTCCCGCCTATCAGCAGACCGAGGGTTTCGAGCTGGCCGCCGTCATGCGCCGGAACGGGGACAAGGCCAGGGACTACGTCGAACGGCATGGCGTGCCCCGCCACACCACCGACGCGGACGAACTCATCCAGGACCCCGCGATCGATGCCATCTACATCGCCACGCCCCCCGACAGCCATCGCTTCTACGCCGAGAAGGTGGCGGCGGCGGGCAAGCCCTGCTGCATCGAGAAGCCCATGGCCCCCTGCTACGCGGACAGCCGCGCCATCCTCGAAACCTTCGAGCGGGCGAACCTGCCCCTGTTCGTGGCCTACTACCGCCGTTCCCTGCCCCGGTTCCGGCAGGTCAAGACCTGGATCGACGAGGGGGCCATCGGCGAAGTGCGGCACGTCACCTGGCAGATGCACCGTCCCCCCGGCCAGCGGGACCTGAACCGCGCCGAGAACTGGCGCACCGAGGCGGTGGTCGCGCCGGGCGGCTACTTCGACGACGTGGCCAGCCACGGGCTCGATCTCTTCGCCTATCTTCTCGGCGACGTGGCCGACGCCTCCGGCTTCACCGTCAACCAGCAGGGGCTCTACTCCGCCAAGGACGCCGTGGTGGGCAGTTGGGTTCACGCCGGCGGCGCCACCGGCTGCGGCTGCTGGAACTTCGCCTGCCACACCCACAAGGAACGGGTCGAAATCATCGGCAGCAAGGGCAAAATCGAGTTCGCCGTGTTCCAGGATGTCCCGCTGGAGCTAACCACCGCCGAGGGGCGGCGGGAACTGGCCATCGAGAACCCCCGGCACATTCAGCTCTATCATGTGCGCAACATGCGCGACCATCTCCTCGGTCTCGCCCAGCACCCCTCGACCGGCGCCACCGGCGCCCACACAAGCTGGTTCATGGACAAAATCCTCGGGCAGATTTGACTTTCGCGCGGCGTTTGTGTTGGAATTTTTTCATGGTATCTTACTTTTCAGCAAAAAGTAAGAAAAGGATGCGCCGCCATGATTGCCACTCTGACCTCGAAAGGGCAGCTTACGTTGCCGAAGCAGGTTCGCGAACGGCTGGGGCTTTCCTCGGGGGATCGTCTGGAATGCATCGCCACGGCGGCAGGGGTCATCGAACTGGTGCCGCTCAAGCAGCCCGCCGCCAAACTGCGGGGGATATTGCCGAAGCCGACCAAGGTCGTGACCATCGAGGACATGAATGCGGCGATAGCCGAAGGAGCTTCGGGGCATGGTCGGGATTGACACGAACGTGCTGGTCCGCCAGATTCTTCAGGACAATGAGGAACAGGCGGCTTTGGCGCGCGCGTTGTTTGAAGGTCGGCTCGACGTCGACAACCCGGGGCATCTGCCGCTGGTGGTGCTCTGCGAGCTGACCTGGGTGCTGGGGACTGCCTACGGCTATTCCCGGCAGCAGATCGTCCCGGTTCTCCGGCAGGTGCTGGTCACGGACTGTCTGGTGGTCGAGCGTCACGCACTGGCCTGGGCCGCGTTGAACGACTATGCCGCAGGCAACGCGGACTACGCCGATTGCCTCATCGCGCGCATCAATCGCGAAGAGGGGGCCGAGTTCACCTTCACGTTCGACCGGAAGGCCGCCAAAGGCGAAGGCTTCCGTCTGCTGACTGCCGAGAATCTGGGCTGACAACCTGCTGGTCCCTTCCACAGCGCCATACCAGCCAAACGCATGGAGCGCGGCGGTCCTCCGCCGCACGGCGCGCAGCGCCGGGAACACCCCGGCCAACCCGCCAAGGTGGGCATTGCGTGGGACGGGTGGTCGCGAGGACGCGACCGCTCCACGCGGCAGGTTGGCATAATCTCCGGCGCGGCCGGGACATGTTCCGCTGACCAGCCGGAAAAAAGGGCGTCCAGTTGGCGCGAATCGCGTGCCCGACGGGGTGGGTTCCGGTCCTCAGTCCTCGCGGGCGATGTCGCAGATGCGGCAGTGGGAGCAGTTGAGTTCGGCGGGGGCGGTGAAGGTGCGCCCTTCGCGGGCGGCCTTGCGCATCTGGATTTTGTTCATGCCGGCGAGGAAGAGGCCGAGGACGATGAAGGCGCCGGGGGCGAATTTCAGGAGCAGGAAAGAGGGCCAGTTGGGGACGACCGCCAGCTCGAAGAGGGTACCGCCGGCGATGAATTCGCGGACTCCGCCGAGGGCCATGAGAACCAGGGTGAAGCCGACGCCCATGCCGAGTCCGTCGGCGAGGGAGCGCAGGGGGCCGTTCTTCGAGGCGAAGGCCTCGGCGCGGCCGAGGACGATGCAGTTCACCACGATGAGCGGGATGAAGATGCCGAGGGCGGCGTTCAGGGCGGGCGGCGCATAGGCGGCCATGATCATCTCGACGATGGTCACGAAGGTGGCGATGATGACGATGTAGCAGGGGATGCGGACTTTTTTCGGCACGCCCCGGCGGACGAGGGAGACGACCAGATTGCTGCCGGCCAGAACGAAGGTGGTGGCCAGGCCCATGCCGAGGCCGTTCTTCATGCTGCTCGACACGGCCAGGGTGGGGCACATGCCGAGAACGAGAACCAGGATCGGGTTCTCCTGCCAGATGCCTTTCTTGAAGTCGTTCAGCAGGCTCATGAGGCACTCCGTTCGTTCAGCAGGGCCGCTTGGTTGCGGGAAAATGCGTCGCAGACGCGCTGGACGGCATCGCCCACGGCGCGGCTGCTGATGGTGGCGCCGGAGATGCCGTCGACGCGGCCTGCCTCGAAGCCGGCGGCGGCCTGGCCGGCAAAGCGGTCGAGATAGCCGTTCGGGGGGAGCCCGGCCGTTGCCGCGCCCGGGTCTCCGGCGAAGAGGCTCCAGAGGGAGCGGGTGAGTTTGCGGTCGGTGGCGTTGGTGCCGAGGCCGGGGGTTTCCTTGTGCTCGGTCACGAGGACGTTCAGGAGGGTTCCCTCGGGCGCGAGGCTGACCATCACCTTGAGGTCGCCGCCGAAACCCTGGCTGGAGGCGGCTTCGCCGGCCAGGCGGACGACCTTGCCCTCGGCGTCGCGGGCCAGGTAGAAGGTGACGCCGTCGCTGGTCATGGTGTCGTCGATGGGCTGGTTGGCGAATGTGCCGAGGATTTGGGCGAGGGCGTTCTGCTTTTCGCGCTGGGTGGCGGCGTCCCGCGCATCGGCGGTCATCGCGTTGGCGTAGACGAGGATGGACCCGGCGATGAGGCAGGTCAGGCCAAGGGCGAGGGCGAGCTTGAGGACTTCCTTCATGCGGCGGCCTCTTTCTTTTTGGGCGGCACGTAGCCGAAGGGGCGGGTGGCGGTGGCGCGGTCGATCAGCGGCACCAGGGCGTTCATGAAAAGGATGGAGAAACTGACGCCTTCGGGATAGGCGCCCCAGATGCGGATGACACAGGTGATGAGGCCGCAGCCGATGCCGAAGATGGTGTTGCCGAGGGGATTCATGGGCGAGGTGACCATGTCGGTGGCCATGAAGAAGGCGCCGAGGAAGAGACCGCCGGTGAGCAGGTGGAACCAGGGCGGGGCGAACTGGCCGGGGGCGATGGCGTGGGCGATGCCGGTGACGACGACCACCGTGCCGAGGAAGGCCAGCGGGGTCTGCCAGCGGATGATGCGGCGGCGCATGAGGTACAGCCCGCCGAGCAGCAGGGCCAGGGCCGAGGTTTCGCCGATGCAGCCGCCCTGATGGCCCAGGAAGAGGTCAAGCACACTCAGGCTGCCGCCGTCGGCGGTGGCCAGAACCTGGGCGGGGTCCCACTGCTTGACCATGCCGAGGATGCCGAGCGGGGTGGCGGTGGTCATGGCGTCCACATTCCTCGCCCACATGGCGGGGCCGTCGGGGCGGATCCAGGTGGTGAGGGCGGTGGGGCAGGCGATGAGCAGAGCGACGCGGCCGACCAGCGCGGGGTTGAAGGGGTTGTAGCCCAGCCCTCCGTAGATCATCTTGCCGAGGCCGATGGCGAGCAAGGCGCCGACCAGACAAATCCAGAGGGGAGTCCCGGCCGAAAGGTTCATGCCGAGCAGCAGGCCGGTGACTAGGGCGCTGTAGTCGTTGATGGAGTTCTTCAGCCCAAGCCAGCGGGAGAAGAGCCATTCAAAGCCCACGCAGCCGCCCGAGCAGACGGCGAGCACCAGCAGCGCCCGGGGGCCGAAGAACCACGCCCCCGCCAGGCAGGCGGGCAGCAGGGTCGCCACCACGGTCAGCATGATGCGGCGGACATCCTGGTCGTCGTGGAAGTGGGGCGAGGTGCTCACCACCAACCGCGCGGTGTCGGGAAGGCGAATATCCGGTTCGGCCATTGTCGCTCTCGTTGCTCCGTTTGCGGGCTACTTGCCCTGGGCGGCCCGTCGCCGCGCTACCACTTCGGCCTTGGCGCGCCGCATGTGCTGGACCAGGGGGCGACCCGAGGGGCAGACATAGGCGCAGCAACCGCATTCCATACAGTCGAAGGCGTACCACTGTTCCGCCAGGTCGAAACGCTCGTTCTCGGCCTGGACGCTGAGGATGCCGGGGGCGAGGTTCATGGGGCAGGCGTCCACGCAGCGGCCGCAGTGAATGCAGGCACCGCCGCTGTACTGGACGACTTCGTCGGCATCGAGCAGAAGGATGCCGGAGGTACCCTTCATGATCGGGACATCAAGGCTGTAGATGCTGCGGCCCATCATTGGACCGCCGGAAATGATTTTGACCGGGTCGCGGGTGACGCCGCCGGCCATGCGGATGGCGTCGGCGGTGCTGGTGCCGCAGCGCATCAGCCAGTTGCCGGGATCGGCCACGGGGGAGCCGGTGACGGTGACGATGCGCTCGTAGACGGGCTTGCCCTCGAGCACGGCCTCGGCCACCGCCGCCGCCGTCCCCACGTTCTGCACCACCGCGCCCACGTCCATGGGCAGGCCCCCGGCGGGGACCTTGCGGCCGGTGAGCGCGTAGATGAGCTGTTTTTCCCCGCCCTGGGGATAGTGGACGCGCAGGCTGACGACGCGGACGCCGGTGCCTTCGGTGGTTTTGCGGAACAGCTTGATGGCGTCGGGCTTGTTCTTCTCGATGCCGAGGAGCACCTCGCGGACGCCGAGAATCCGGGCCAGGATGCGGGCACCGAGGATGATGCGTTCGGGGTGTTCGAGCATCAGGCGGTGGTCGTCGGTGAGGGCGGGCTCGCACTCGGTGCCGTTGATGATCAGCGTGTCGATGGTTTTGTGGGGCGGGGGGGAGAGTTTGACGTGGCAGGGGAAGGCGGCGCCGCCCATGCCCACCACGCCCGCGTCGGCGACCCGTTTTTTGAGCATGTCGGGGGCGGTGTTCTCCCAGTCGGGAATGGGGGCGAGCGAGGTGTCGGCCTCGTCCTGCCCGTCGCTTTCGACGACCACGGCCTGGCAGAGGGCGCCGAGCGGCCCCATGACCGCCTCGATTGCCTTGACGGTGCCGCTGGTCGGGCTGTGGACGGCGGCGGAGACGAAGCCGCCGGGCGCGGCGAGCAGTTGGCCGCGGAGGACGCGGTCGCCCTTCTTGACCACCAGTTTCGGCGGCGCTCCGATATGCTGCTGGAGCGGCACGGTGTAGAGGGGCAGCAGGGGGGCGGGCCGGGTCGCGCTGGCGCTGGTCAGGCTTTTGTAGTCGTCGGGGTGGATGCCCCCGCGGAAAATCAGATGATCAGGCATTTGCCACCTCGGCTTGGGGCGCGTTCGTGGTCGCCTCGGCGGTCCGGAGGCAATGGGTCGGACAGACCTCCGCCAGGGCGGCGGGCGGCGGATTCTCGTAGTTCACCCGGGCCAGGAAGCCGGACATGCTCATCGAGCCGTTCTCGCTGGCCTTGACGCATTTCTGGCAGCCGATGCAGGAGGCTTGGCAGATCTTGCGCTTGGCCCCGCCCTTGTCGGGCGAGTTGCAGAACACATGGATGGGGGCGCTGGCGGGGACCAGCTCGATCAGCTTGCGCGGGCAGGTGGCGACGCATTTGCCGCAGCCGGTGCAGAGGTCGGGGTGGACGATGGCCAGCCCGTCGCGGATCTCGATGGCCCCGAAGGGACAGGCCCGCGCGCAGGAACCGAGGCCGAGGCAGCCGTACAGGCAGCCCTTGGCCCCGCCGGCCACCTGGACGGCGTCCTTGCAGTCGGCCACGCCGTTGTAGAGCGCGGCCTGGGTGGCCCGGGTGTCGTCCCCGCCGCAGCGCACCACGGCGACCTTGGGTGTGCGGGCACCCGCCGCCACGCCGAGCAGGCTGGCGATCCGGGCGACGGCCTCGGGGCTCGAACTGGGGCAGGCGGAAGGCTCGGCCTTGCCTGCCACCAACTGGCGGGCGAATTCGGCGCAGCCGGCAAACCCGCAGGCGCCGCAGTTGACGCCCGGCAGCAGGCCCTCGACCTTTTCGACCCGTTCGTCGGGTTCCACGCCGAAGGCTTTGACGACCAGCCCGATGACCAGTCCCAGGACCAGTCCCAGCACAAGAAGAAGTGCGATGTCAATCATGGAATCGGTGCAAGCTCCACAGTCGAAATCGGAAAAAAAAGGACGGTTTTGGACGCTACTTGATCAGCCCGGAGAACCCCATGAAGGCCATGGCCAGCAGGCCCGCCGTCACCAGGGCGATGGCGGTTCCCTGCATGCATTTAGGCACCCGGGCCAGCTCCAGCCGCTCGCGCAGGCTGGAGAACAGAATCAGAGCCAGGGAGAAGGCGATGGCGGAGGAGGTGCCGAACACGGTCGATTTGAAGACGCCGAAATCCTTCATGCTGGCGTCCACCGCGATGCCGAGCACGGCGCAGTTGGTGGTGATGAGGGGCAGGTAGATGCCCAGGGCCCGGTAGAGGGCGGGGCTGACCCGCTGGAGGATGATCTCGACCACCTGGACCAGGGCGGCGATGACCACGATGAAGACGATGGTGCGCAGGTAGGTGAGGTCCGTCGCGCAGAGCGCGGCATCCTTGGCCAGGATGAAGCGGTAGATGCTGGCCGTGACCAGCGAGGCCAGGGTCATCACGAAGATCACCGCGCCGGACATGCCCAGGGCGGTGTCGAGCTTCTTCGATACCCCGAGGAATGGACAGATGCCGAGAAACCGGCTGAGAACCACGTTGTTGACTAGAACCGCGCCGACAATCAGGCTGAAATACTCGCTCATGGCCTGGCGATTCTCCCGGGGGAGGCTGGACGGACAATGGATTGGCGAACCCCGGCCCCGTCCACGACGGATCGCCGGCATTCGGGAGGGCGTGCCTCCTGACCTACCACTCCCCCACCGGGGAGGGCAAAAATGCAAAGCCGTACAGTAAACCAAGACATGGCGAACGCAAGCGGGCCGTGCCGACGAAGGTCCGGAATCCGCCGCCGTGCCCCGGGCCGGCGGCGGGAAATCGGCGGGCATGGCCCGGAAGGCGACGGCGGAGTTGTCCGCCGGGCTTGACATTGGCCGGAGAACGGCCACATTAGCGCACTGAATGTCACTCTGGAGTCCTTGTTCCGGCCCGCGTGCCGGGGCGGGTTTGTCGCAATCCAAGGAAAGTTTGCGGGAATATGCCCAACACCGAATCTGCCAAGAAACGACTGAGAAGCAGCGTCCGCCGCCGTTTTATCAACCGGGTGCGCAAGTCCCGGGCGAAAACCAGCGAGCGGCGTCTGGCCGATGCCATCGCCAGCGGCGACGCCGCGGTCGCCAAGCAGGCCCTGTCGGTTTGCTTCTCCGAACTGGACCGCGCCGCCAAGGCGGGCTCGATCCACAAGAACAAGGCGGACCGGAAAAAGCAGCGGCTGGCCCTGCGGGTCAACAAGATGGCCTAGTCCGGCTCGAACGTTTGCATTTGTGGTGCTAGTTTGTTAGGGAAAGGTGTAGCCCAGTCCTCCAGTGGCGGCACCTTTCCCTTTCTGTTTTTCTGCGACGCCAGTCTCCGGCGAGTTTGGTGCCGCGGTCCCTGGGTCCGTTTCCCGGCTGGTGAGCCGGGGGGATGTGGGTTTCCGCTTCCCGGACGGAGTTTCGGGGAGGTTTCCGAGTCGGCAGAACTTGTTGAGGAAGAGCCATGTACGATCTCGCCAAGCTTATCGAGGAATCCTCCCGGGCCCATGCGGACAGCGTGTTCCTGTTGTTCGCGGAGGGGAACGACGAAATCCGCCAGGTCACGTTCCGCCAGTTTGGCGGGGCGGTGCGTCGCTGGGGCCGCTTTCTGCAGGAGCAGGGGGTGAAGCCCGGCGACCGGGTGGGATTCATCACGCCCAAGTCGCCGTATCAGATTCTCGCCTTCTACTCCTGCTGGTGGATCGGCGCCATCGCGGTGCCCATCTGCGAGGGTCTGGGCGACATGGAGATGGGCTTCATCATCCGGGACAGCGAGCCGCGGGTGATGCTGAGCGACGAGAGCATGCGCGGCCAGGTGGCGGCCAACTGCGGCGACATTCCGCTGTTCCAGTTCGAGACACTGGCCGGCTGGGAGGGCGAGGACGTGGCGCTGGCCCGGCACGAGAACGGGTCCGACGACGTGGCCGCGCTGATCTACACCAGCGGTTCCACCGGCATGCCCAAGGGGGTGATGCTGACCCACCGGAACCTCCAGGTGAACGCGAAGGGGGCGGTGGACGCCTACAATGTGTGCCCGGGCGAACGGCTGATCTCGCTGCTGCCCTACTGGCACAGCTACGCGCTGGTGACCGAGGTGATCGCCATCGCCATGGGCGGGGCGACGACCGCGATTCCCAAGGACAAGCGGGACTTCCGCAAGAACATCGCCAACTACAAGCCCACCATCATGCTGGTGGTGCCGCGCATCGCCGACGCGCTCAAGGCGGGCATCGAGAAGCGCATCGCCGAATCCTCGCCGAAGGTCCGCTCCATCTTCGAGAAGGCCACCTACAACGCCTCCCGCATCTTCACCGCCGGGCCGCGCCTCGACGGCGGCCTGCTGCGGATGTTCACCCACCACACCTTCTACGATCCGCTGGTCTTCCGCAAAATCCGCAAGAACTTCGGCGGCAAGCTCCGCTTCTTCGTCAGCGGCGGCGCCCCGCTCGACATGGACAGCCAGATCTTCTTCAAGTACATCGGCATTCCCATGTACCAGGGCTACGGGCTGACCGAGTCCTCGCCGGTGATCAGCAGCGACCTCCCGGAAAACCACAAGGTCGGCAGCGCCGGGCCGCTCTGGTCCTGGCTGAAGCCCGAGAACGGCGGCGACTGGACCTTCAAGGACGAGCAGGGTAATCTGGGCCAGGACCTCAAGGGCGAATTGCTGGTGAAGGGGGCCTGCGTCATGAAGGGCTACTGGCGGCATCAGGACGAGAGCGCCAAGACCCTCAAGGACGGCTGGCTGCACACCGGCGACATGGGCTATGTGGACGCGGACGGCTTCCTGTTCCTCGACGGGCGCCAGGGCAACATGATCGTCCTCTTCGGCGGCGAGAAGCTCCATCCCGAGCATGTCGAGGAGGAGGTGAAGCAGTCCCCGCTGGTGACCGAGTGCATGGTCTTCGGCGAGAAGTGCAAGAATGTCTACGTGGCGGTGAACGTGGATGCCGAACGCACGGCGGGCCTGTCCCCGGACGAGCTGAAGACCCGGCTGAAACGGGAGGTCGGCGAGCGCTGCAAGCATCTGGCCGCCTATCAGAAGCCCAAGGACGTGATCGTGCTCCCCGAGTGGTCGCCCGAGGACGGCACCCTCACCGTGACCCTCAAAATCCGGCGGCACCGGGTCTGGGAGGTCTACGGCAAGGAGCTGCGCGAGTTCCTCGCGAAGAACGGCGAGGAAGTGGCCACCCGGACGGATGTCGCCATCGCCAGCTCGAAGATTATGGAAAGCCTGGGTCGAGCCTAGCCGGCTCCGGGGGCAGCGGTGGTCCGCATCGAGTTCCAACATGGCACGCTTCTGCTGGCCGGCCCGGAGGGCGAACTGGCGGCGGTGCGGGCGTGGTGCGTGTTCGACGAACGGGTCGGGCGCTGGCGGGCCGAGGGCTGCGAATACGCCCGCATCGTGCTGGCCCTGCGCGCCGCCGGCGTCGCCTACGAGGATTTGGCGCGGGCCTTCGCCCCGGTGGACCTGCCCCTGGCGGGCGAGCCGGACGCCCGCGACTACCAGGAGGCGGCCGTGGCCGCCTGGGAGAACGCCTCCCGGCGCGGGGTCGTGGTTCTGCCCACCGGTTCCGGCAAGTCCTTCGTGGCCCGGCTGGCCATTTCCCGCACCCGGCGCCCGACTCTGGTCGTGGTGCCCACGCTCGACCTGATGGCCCAGTGGGCCTCCCAGCTCGAACGGGCCTTCGGACGTCAAATCGGCCTGCTGGGCGGCGGCAACCGGGATGTGCGCGAGCTGACCGTGAGCACCTACGACTCGGCGGTCCTGTGCATGGAGTTCATGGGCAACCGCTTCGGCCTGCTGGTGGTGGACGAGTGCCACCATCTGCCCGGCCCGGTGAACCGCAGCCTGGCGCGCCTGTGTCTGGCCCCCTTCCGCCTCGGCCTCACCGCCACGCCGGAAATGGACGGCAGGGAGGAGGAAGTCTACGGCGAGCTGGTCGGCGGAATCTGCTACCGCATCGACATCGACGAACTCGAGGGCGAGGTTCTCGCCCCCTACCACACCAGGCGGATTTCCCTGGAGCTGGAGGCGGACGAGGCGGAGGAGTACGCCCGGCACCGGCAGCTTTATGTGTCCTTTGTCCGTGCCAACGGCATCGATTTCGGCAGTCCCTCGGGCTGGTCCCGGTTCCTCGTTCTTTGCGCCCGCGCGCCGGGGGGGCGCGAGGCCTTCCGGTCCTATCTCGAACAGCGCCGCATCGCCCGCACCGCGCGCGCCAAGTTCCGCCAGCTCTGGGAGCTGTTCCGGGCGCACCGGGGCGAACGGGTCCTGGTCTTCACGGCGGACAACGACACGGCCTACGAGATCGGCCAGCGCTTCCTGCTGCCGGTCATCACCCATCACACCAAGGTGACCGAGCGGCGCGAGTTCCTCGACGGCTTCCGTGCGGGGCTCTACCCGATCCTGGTCACCAGCAAGGTGCTGAACGAGGGGGTGGATGTGCCCGAGGCGAGCGTGGGCATCGTGGTTTCCGGCTCCGGCAGCATCCGCGAGCATGTCCAGCGTCTCGGGCGCATCCTGCGCCCCGCCGCAGGCAAGCAGGCCGTGCTCTACGAGCTGGTCAGCGAGGGCACCGGCGAATCCTACACCAGCGAACGACGGCGGCAGCACCGTGCTTACCAAAGACCTCGTCCATTGTCGCATTGACCACGGCCGGGTGCGTCCCCGCTTCGTGGACCCCGCCTCCGCCGAACTTCTGGCGCTGGCGGCGGACCTGCTCGCGCTCTACGCGGGCGAACCGGTTCCCAACCGGGCCGAGATCGAGGAGACCGCCGCCGTCCTCATCCGGGGCCAGCGCGACCCCCGCCTGGCCAAGGGGCTGCACAAGCTGATTCAGGACCAGGTGGAGTTCACCCAGCCCGGCACCGTGGACTACCCGGCCTGCCGGAACCGGATTCTCGCCCTGGCCGCGCAGGCGCTGCGCGAGGACCAGGGGCCGGACCCCGAGGCGTACCGGGAAGCGGTGCTGGCGGCGGCCGCGCCGCCCGAGGAAATCCGCGGGCGCGGCATCTACGGCGACCTGCCGCAGTTCGAATATCCCCTGGCCCCGCCCCGGCTGTCTCCCCAGGCCCTGCTCGAACGCTACAACACCGGCCTGGTCCAGGCCCTCCTGCTGAGCGCCGACGAGCTGCATGTGAAGGTGGGCGATCCGGAACCGGCCCAGTTGCGGCGTCTGTTCAAATACCTCAAGTTCTTCCGCCTGCTGGCGCGGGTGACGGAGTGCCGCAGCGACCGGGCGGGAGGCATGAAGGCGCTCGAACTCGAAGTCGCCGGGCCGGCCAGCGTGCTCGGCCAGAACCGCCGCTACGGCCTGCAACTGGCCTCCTTCTTCCCGGCGGTCTGCGACCTCGACACCTGGAAGCTCGAAACCACCGTCGAGTGGCGCGACCAGCGCTGCGAGCTGCGGCTCGACCAGCGGTCCGGGCTGGTCGGCCACTACCGGAATTTCAGCGCCTACGTGCCGGAGGAAATCCAGCTCTTCCACCGCGATTTCCAGGCCAAGGGGGAGGGCTGGACCATCGTCGCCAGCGAAAGCCCCCTGCGCCTGGACGGCGGGGAGCATATTTTCCCCGATCTGAGTTTCCGGAACGGGGAGGGGAGGGTGGTCCACCTTGAACTCTTCCACCGCTGGCATGCCGGGCCGCTGGTCCGGCGCCTGGAACAACTCACCGCCCAGCCCGACCTGCCCCTGATTCTCGGCGTGGACCGGGCCGTGGCAGCCCGCAAGGAGGCCAGGGAAGCCCTCGAAGCCTGCCCCTGCTTCGAGGAGCGCGGCTTCCTGTTCCGCGACTACCCCACCGTCGACCGCACCCGCAACTGCCTGGAGCGGTTCATCGGGGAGGGCTGACTCCGGGGCTGGCTGGCCGCAGCTCGATGTGGTGCTGGTAGATTTGGACGCTGCGCTCGGCGATGTTGCTGAGGTGGTCGGCGATGCGTTCGAGGTGGGCGAGCAGCTCGACGAAGATGATGCCCTTGCCCACGGTGCACTCGTTGTTGCGGAGGCGCTGCTCGTGGTGCTTCTCGTAGCGGCGGGTGAGGCTGTTGATCTCGCCCTCGATCTTGAGCGCCTTGTTGAGGGC
>LVAZ01000171.1 GCA_001603055.1 Victivallales bacterium Lenti_02 | reverse complement strand
GGGCGGACCGGGTGACGGTCCATGTGCCCCGCGCGCGGGTGGTCGATTTGGCGAATTGGGAGGTGCGGGACCAGTTGCTGCGGGTTTTCGCCCTTGGTCTGGCGCCGCTGGCCGAATCCGGGGTCGCGGTCGGGATCGAGAATCTCCACCGCAACCGGGGCGAGGCGGAGGACGAGCAGCGCGGGTTCGGCTATCTGCCGGACGAGTGCCTGGGCTGGATCGGCGAACTGCGCGAGGCCCTGCCGGGCGGTGCGGTCGGTTTCCATCTCGATATCGGGCACGCCCGCAACAACAGCCCCTTTTCGCAAAGCTGGACGCTCGGGCGGTGGTATGCCGCCGTCGGCCGGGAGGTCGTGGGCTACCATCTGCACCAGGTGACCGCGCGTGGCAACCACCAGCCCTTCGCCAGCCCCTTCGCGCCGTTGCTGTCGCTGGCCTCCTTCTTCTGGGCCTGGCGGACCGGGCAACTGCGGCCCGCGCCGATGATCCTCGAAATCCGCGACGAGTCGGGCTGTCCGTCCTGGCGTTGTCTGCGCGATTTTGTTCTTGCGGAGTGACCGTCCGCCGACTTGGAATTCCGGGAAGACGGGTCAGCTTGTTGTCTGTTTCCTGTACATGAACGGAGTGTTTCCATGCCCGACTCCACGGATTTCCAAACCCTGTCCTTCGAGGAGGCGCTGAAGCGTCTGGAGGGGATTGTCGCCGCGATGGAGGCGGGGGAACTGGGCCTTGAGGAGGGCATCGGGAAGTTCGAGGAGGGGATGGCCCTGGCCAAACACTGCGCCGAGCGGCTGAACGCGGTCGAGAAGAAGGTCGAGATTCTGGTGCGCAAGGCGGACCGGACGCTGGACTGGAAGCCGGTGCAGTTTCCCGACGGCGAGGGGGATGCTCCCTGATTTCGGTTTTGGAGGAGAGTGGTGCAGCTTGGTTTCGGCAAACGGCGGGCGGCCCATCTGCGGCTGGGCGAGCGGGGCGAGCGGCTCGCGGTTCGTCTGCTGCGCGAGCTGGGTCTGGATGTGCTGGCGCGGAACTACCGGACCAGCCGGGGCGAGCTGGACATCGTGGCCCGGGAGGGCGGCGCGCTTTGTTTCGTGGAGGTGAAGACCCGGCATCGCTGGGTCCATTCCCGTCCCGCCGACGCGGTTGGCCCGGCCAAGCGCCAGCGCATGACCCGGGCGGCGAAGCAATACCTGCGGGAACTGGGCTTTCCGCCGCTGCTTTATCGCTACGACATCGTCGAAGTGGTCCTGGTCGGTCCCCGGGTGGTGGATCTGCGCTACTGGCGGAATGCGTTCCGGGAACAGCGCGAGGAGGCGTCGTTCCGGTTTCCGAATCTGCTCGAATAGGCTATTCCGGCTTCGGCTTTTTCGGGAACCAGGGGACGATCATGCTGGTGGTCCGCCGGTATTCCGCGTAGTCTGGGCGATGGGAGAGGGCTTGTTTTTCGACATGGGGGACACCGGTGACGAAGAGGATGAAAAAGAGCATGAGGAAGGGGCCGGGAAGGGCGAAAAGCAGGTGGGGGGAGCCGACGGCCAGGAAGAGATAGGCGAACCAGTGGGTGATCTCGAAGAAGTAGTTGGGATGGCGGGAATAGCGCCAGAGTCCCTGGTTGCAGGTGCGGCCCTGGTTGGCGGGATCGCGGCGGAAACGGGTAAGCTGGCGGTCGCTGACGACTTCGCCGAGGATGCAGCCGATGCCGACGAGGAGGCCGAGATAGTCGAAGATGCCCAGACCCTGGCGGGGATTGGCGGCGGCGGCGTAGAGGGGCAGGGCGAAGAGCAGGATGAAACCCGCCTGGACTTGGAAGAAGGCGAGGAAGCCAGGATGGGCGTAGCGTCCCATGGCGGCGCGCATGCGCCGGTAGCGCCCGTCCTCGTGCTCGTGGCCGGCCAGCACCCGGTCGATGAGAAGATAGAGGCCGAGGCGGAGGCCCCAGACGCCGGCGAGGGTGGCGACGAGGATTCGGCGCAGGGGCCAGCCGGGGGCGGCGATGCCGAAGAAGAGGGCGGTGGCGAAGAGTCCGAGCGCCCAGCCGGCATCGACGATGCCGGCGTCCCGTTTGCGGACTTGGTAGAGCCAGAGGAGGAACATCCAGAGAACGGCGGCGCCGGTGAGGTGCAGGAAGGTGGTGCTCATGAATTGTCTCCTCGGGTTGGCGTGAGGGAGAAGAAGCGGTGGTGGAGATAAAGGAGGGCGGGGGTGGTGGCGGCCCAGAGCAGGCCGATGAAGAACAAGCTGGACGGGACGGGGCCGGGGAAACTGGCCGCGCCGAAACGGGCACCCCAGTAATAGGCGGAGATGCCGCCGGCGAAGCCGAGCAGGGCGGCCAGAACGTAGTGCCCCTTGAGCCAGCGCAGGCAGAGCGGGAAGACGGTCGCCAGGTTGGGCCACAGGGCGAGCATGGCGGGGGGACTCCAGAGGGAATCCGGGGATTGGCGGAAGGAAATCAGTCCCAGCGCGACCAGCAGGGCGTCGAAGAACAGGCCGTAGACGGTCATCAGACCGATGAAGGCGAGCTGGCGCAGGCGGCGGGGCTGGAGCAGGACATGGAGGGCGACGCTGAGCGCCACGGTTGCCGGTCCCAGCCACGGGAATCCCCTCGCCAGGCCATGCACGCAGAGGTGCCAGTTGGCCTGCAGGGCCAGAAAATTGACCAGTTTCGGAAGCACAACACACGTCCTCCGGGAGAGTTGAAATCCCTCCGGTAGACACGGGGCGGCAGGGCTGGTTCAGAGTTGTCCGAGAATGGCGGGGGCGCGGGAATCCGGTTTGGCGAAGAGCATCTGCACGTTCCCGATCCAGCGTTCGAGGAAACCGGCCTCGCAGTAGGCGAAATAGAATTCCCACATGCGGAGGAACGGTTCGTCGAAGCCCAGGGCCGTGATGGGTTCGCGGTTTTCCGTCATTCGCCGGTGCCAGGCGCGGAGGGTGGGGGGATAGAACTCGGTGATGTCCTCGAGGTGGGTCAGGCGCAGGTCGGTGTGGTCGCGGATGGCGTCGGCGATGGCGGCGACGGAGGGCAGGCAGCCGCCGGGGAAGATGTAGCGCTGGATGAAGTCCACCGTGCGTTTGGCCTTCTCGTAGCGGCGGTCGTCGATGGTGATGGTCTGGAGCAGCATGAGCCCGTCGGGTGCCAGCAGGCGGCTGCACGCGGCGAAGTAGGCGGGATAGAACTGGTAGCCGACCGCCTCGATCATCTCGATGGAGACCAGTTTGTCGAACTGCCCCTGCAAGTTGCGGTAGTCCTGCTTGAGCAGGGTGATGCGGTTTTCGAGTCCGGCGGCGCGGATGCGCTGGCTGGCGAGTTCGAACTGGGCGTCGGAGATGGTGGTGGTGGTGACCCGGCAACCGTAGTGGCTGGCGGCATGGATGGCGAAGCCGCCCCAGCCGGAACCGATTTCGAGGAGATGGTCCCCGGGTTTCAGGGCGAGTTTGCGGCAGATGCGGTCGTTTTTGGCGATGGATGCCTCTTCGAGGCTCATGCCTTCGCGCGCGAAGAGGGCGCAGGAGTACATCATGGTGGGATCGAGAAGGAGCTGGAAGAAGTCGTTGCTGAGGTCGTAGTGGGCGAGGATGTTCCGGCGGCTGCCGCAGAGGGTGTTGCGGCGGAGGAAGGCGAGGGTGTCGCGGAGCTTGCCGACGAGCCAGGACCAGCCCGTGTCGAGCCCGTCGGCCAGTTCGCGGTTGCGCAGTCCCAGGCGGATGAGGGCGGTGAGGTCGGGGGTGTGCCAAGCGCCTTTGATGTAGGCTTCGGCCAGGCCGATGCTGCCCCCGAAGAGGGTGTCCGCGTAGAAGTCGCTGTTTTCCACCCGGAGTTCGGCGCTGGGTTCGGCGGGGACGGGCCGTCCGAAACAGCGGGTGCCGCCGTCGGCGTGGACGGTCAGCTCCCCCCGCTGGATGCGGTCGAAGAGGCGGAGCAGGACCGGGCGGGCGAAGCGGGCGAGGAAGGAGTCGGGCTGGGCAGGTTGGTTCATGGCTCCTCTCCGGTGAGCGCATGCTTGGGATGCGGGTGGAAGGGGGTTTTCTTGAGGAAGAGGCGGAGGGCCTGCCAATGGATGGCGGCGACGACTTTCATGGTCATCAGGGGGTAGGCGAGCAGGGCGCGGGCGAGGGTGCCGCCGGAAAGCTCGCGGCGTTCCAGGCTCAGAGTGGCGTCGAAGACCTTTTCGCCCGCGATGTGGTCGGCGATGTGGGCGGAGAGTTTCTCGCCGGGCTGGCTGAGATGCCAGTGGTAGGTCGCCTGCATGGGCATGAAGGGCGAGACGTGGAATTCCTTGGCGAACTGGAAACGGTAGAAATTGCCCGGCTGGCCCTGCTGGGCCCGGCAGTCGAGGCAGTAGGTATGGCGTTCACCCCAGGGGGTGTTGTTGACTTCGGCCAGGATGGCGTCCAGCTCTTCGCCGTCGGCCGTGAAACAGTAGTAGATGCTGACCGGGTTGAAGACGTAGCCCCAGTAGCGGAGATGGGTGAGCAGGCAGACGGGGCCAGCCGGGCGGAAGCCGAGTTTGGCGGCGACGGTTTGGCGGACGCATTCCTGGAGGTCCAGTTCGGCGGGGCCGTGGTAGTCGGCGCGGCGGAACCAGGCGGGGGCGGGACGGCGGGCCGACCAGCAGAGGTAGGGGTCGAGCGCTCCGGGCAGCTCGGCCAGGTTCAGATAGAGCAGGTAGACGCGGTAGCGGAAGGCATTCTGGGTGGGGGTGAAGCGCCGGTGACGGACCTGGCCGAAATAGATGCAGCTTTTGGTGTCGGGATTCATGGCCTATCCCTTGGGCCGCAATCCGAAGTGTTCGCAGACGCGCAGGGCGCTGACGACTCCGTCCTCGTGGAAGCCGTTGCGCCAGTAGGCACCGCAGTAGTGGGTGCGGTTGACGCCACTGATTTCCGCCCAGCGTTGCTGGGCCTCGACCGCCGTGGTCGAGAACTGGGGATGGGCGTAGTGGAAGGTTTGCAGGATGCGCTCGGGAGCGGCGTCGCCGATATGGTTGAGGGTGATTAGGAGATTCTCGTCGGTGGCGGGCTTCTGGAGGATGTTCATGTTGTAGGTGACGGCCACGCGGGAGTCGGGCTGGCGGGGGATGCGGCTGTTCCAGCTTGCCCAGGCGAGGCGGTTGCGGGGCATGAGGGCGGTGTCGGTGTGCAGATAGGTGGCGTTTTCCTGGTAGGGAATGCGGCCCAGGATTTCGCTTTCCGCCGGGGTGGGGTCGGCGAGCATGGCGCGGGCCTGGTCGCTGTGGGCGGCGACGATCACCTCGTCGAAGGTCTCGGCAGTCCCGTCCGCCGTGGCGATGCGGACGCCGTCCTCGGACCGGGACAGGGCGACCACGGGCGAGGCGAGGCGGATGCGGTCGCGGAAGGGTGGGGTGATAGCCTCGACGTAGCTGCGGGAGCCGCCCTTCACCACGTACCACTGGGGCCGTCCCTGCAAGTCGAGAAGTCCGTGGTTTTTGAAGAAGCGGACGAAGAAGAGGGCGGGGAAGGAGAGGACGGTCTCGTTCTGCGAGGACCAGATGGCCGCCGCCATGGGCAGGATGTAGAGGTCGCGGAAGGCTTGGCCGTAGCCTCCCCGGTCGAGGAATTCGCCCATGCTCAGGCCGAGTTCGCCCGCCGCCAGCAGACGGGGGGCTTCCCGGTTGAAGCGCAGGATGTCGCGGACCATGCCCAGGAAAGAGGGGCGGAGGAGGTTGCGCCGCTGGGCGAAGAGGGTGTTCAGGGAGGAGCCGCTGTATTCCTGGCCGGTGCGTTCGCAATGGACGCTGAAGCTCATCTCGGTGGCCTGCCCGGCCACGCCGAGCCGGGTAAGCAGGCGGATGAAGTTCGGATAGGTGCGGTCGTTGTAGACGATGAACCCGGTGTCCACGGGGACGCCGCCCGCCGCTTGCGGCACCTCCACCGTGTGGGTGTGGCCGCCGATGTAGTCGTTGGCCTCGAAAATCGTCAGCTCGTGGGCGTCATGGAGCAGATGGGCGCAGACCAGTCCGGAGATGCCGGTGCCGACGATGCCGATTCTCATATGCCGCCTTGGTTCGAGGGTTGCCGTCCCGATTGGCTTGAAATGCCATATCAAAATAGTCGTTTTCGGCGCGGGTGTCCTGCTGCTGCGGAAATTTCCGGGGCGTGGGTTCAGGAAATCCACTTGCGGCGGACGTTGCGGAGGCTCAGGGCGAACAGCAGGATGCAGAACGCGGCGAGGAGGGCGAAGTCGAGGGCCGGTGGCATGGTGGCGTTGCGGTTGATGGCGCCGTGGAGCAAATCCGCGCCGTAGGTGAGGGGAAGCAGGTAGGCGAGGGGACGGAGCCAGAGGGGCAGCAGGGCCAGCGGGAAGAACAGGCCGCACAGGAAGAGCATGGGGAAACGGAAGAAATTCGAGAAGGTCTGGGCCTCGAACACTTCGCTCACCGAGACGGCCACGAAGAGGCCGAGAAAAGTGGAGCTGACGGCGATGAGGAAGATGGCGGGGACCAGGGTCGGCCAGTGGACGGTGGCGAGGTCCATCAGGCAGGCGGCCATGAGGACCGGCACGAAGGCGTTGGCCACGCCGAAGAGAATCGCGCCGGCGGTTTTCGCCAGCATGAGCAGTTCCAGGGGGATGGGGGCGAGCAGCAGCCGCTCGAAGGAGCGCCCCTTCTTCTCGAAGGTGACGGTGACGGCGAGCAGGCTGGTCGTGCCGAACAGGATGGAGACGCCAATCAGCCCCGGCAGCAGGCTCGGGATGCGGTCCAGGCCCGCGCCGGAGCGGACGAGGAACATGCCGGTCCACGCCAGGGGGAAGAGGATGCCCCAGCTCAGGTTGGGGGGCTTGAGGTAGTAGGCGCGGAAGTCCTTGGCGAGAATGTTCCAGAAGGCGATCCAGGCTTTCATGCGGCACCGCCCTTCTTCTCTTTCTCCTGTTTCATGGCCCCCGCCTCGATGCCGGTGATCTCGACGAAAATCTCTTCGAGCGAGGGGCGGACGAGGCGGGCCTCGGTGACCTCGACCCCCTGGTCCTCGATGGTCCGCACGAGGGGACCGATGCGCACGGGCGAGGCGGATTCCACCCGCAGGGCGGTGTCGGAAACCGCCTGGACCCGGAGTTCGGGAAGGCTGGCGGAAATCGCGTCGCCGAGCCGGGCGGCTTCCTTGGAAACGGCGACCTGGACGACATGGCGGCCATCCGTCTGGCGCATCAGGTCCTGGATGGTGTCGGTGCGGACAATGCGGCCCTTGACGATGAAGGCGATGCGCTGGCAGAGGCGCTCGGCCTCCTCGATGTAATGGGTGGTGAGGAAGATGGTGGTGCCGGCCTGGTTCAGGCCGGCGACGAGCTGGCGGATTTGGCGGGCGCTGGCCACGTCGATGCCGGTGGTGGGTTCGTCGAGAAAGAGGACGGCCGGGGAATGGATGATGCCGGCCGCGATGGTGAGTTTGCGCTTCATGCCCTTCGAGTAGCCGCCGAATTTTCGGTGGGCGGCTTCGGCGAGTCCGAAGCGTTCCAGCAGCTCGCGGGCGCGGGTTTCGCGCTCGGGCCGGGGCATGCCGTAGAGGGCGCCGCAGAAGACGAGATTGTCGAAACCGCTCAGTTCGGGATAGAGATTGCTCTCGTCGGGGACGATGCCCATGAGATGCTGGGCGGCCTTGGGGTTGCGAGAGCAGTCGATGCCCCCGATGCGGATGCTGCCCGCGTCCGGCCGGGCCAGGCCGGTGAGCAGGTTGATGGTGGTGGTTTTTCCCGCCCCGTTGGGGCCGAGAAAGCCGAAGAGTTCGCCCTGGTTCACGGCGAAATCCACGCCCGCGACGGCCTGGACCTCGCCGAAGCGTTTGGCTAGGCTGGTTGCCTGGATCATGGCTGGTTCTCCGGTTTGTCGTCCGTCCGGTCCGGCGGGGCCAGCAAGGCGTCGATTTCGGCCCGCCAGCGGGCCAGCGTCGCCTCGTTCAGGCGATAGTGGACGCGGGGTCCGCAGCGTTCGTCGACGACCAGTTTCGCCTCGCGCATGATCCGCAGATGCTGCGAGACCGCGCTCTGGGTGACTTGCAGGCGCATGGCCAGGGCATTGACACAGAAGGCCTTTTCCCGGAGGAGCTGGAGAATGCGCACGCGGGACTCCGCCGCGAGGACTTGCAGCACATTCGCCAGTTTTTCGGGATCGGTGTTCATGGGCGGGCGGGGGATGACGTATTAGCTGATGCTAATAAGCTAGGTTGTCCGGGGCCGCCGTCAAGCCGCTGGCTGATTTCCGCGTGTTGCTGGGGAAGCTAACCTTGCGGTTTTCCGTGCCGGAGGGGTTGACACGGGCGTGGGGCTGGCCATAATTACCGGTGTGGAGGGAGGGCACGTGTCCCGGGAACGGGGTTTTTGCGTAGAGAGCGCGTTTTGAAAAAGGAGAAGAGGCATGAAGAAGTCCGTGTACCTGCTTGGGATCGCCGCCGTCCTGTTTGCCGGAGTGGCGGTTTCCGCGTCGGAGGCGAAGTGCCGGGAAATCGCCCTGCGCGAGTATCCCAACGACAAGCGGATGCAAATGTTCACGTACAATCAGCAGCTTGTCGCCTGGCGCTACATGCAGACTGTCCGCGAGGCGGATGTCAAAGCGATTGCCCTGGCGGAATACCCCGACGACTTCTCCATGCAGAAGTTCACCTACGACCAGCAGAGCGCGGCCAAGCGCTACATGACCACCGTGCGCGACGCGGAGGTGAAGCGGATTGCCCTGCGCGAGTACCCGGACGACTTTTCGATGCAGAAATTCACCTACGACCAGCAGCTTGCCGCCAAGAATTACATGGCGACCAGGCCCAACGGTGGCGCCAAGCAGAACGCAATCCGGGAGTATCCCGACGACTACACGATGCAGAAGTTCGTGTACGACCAGTCGCAGAGGTGACGCCGGAAGCGGAACCGGGCGCGTGGAGCGTCCCAGGCACGAGGGCCGGCCTCAGAGGACGAATCCGGCGGCGAGGGCGGCGGCGACGAGGAGGGGGGCGGGGATTTTGCGGGAGGCGAGGAGGAGGACGGTGAGGGCGGTGACGGCGAGGTTGTCGGGGCGTAGGCCGCTGGCCTGCATGAGGATGACGGCGGCGATGGCGATCAGGCCGCCGGCCACGGCGTTGATGCCGCGCAGGGAGATGCGCACGGCGCGGATGTTCTTGAGATTCTCCCAGACGGGATAGACGAAGTAGATGAGGAGCAGGCCGGGCAGGAAGATGCCGATGCCGCCAATGGCCGCGCCCAGAATCTGGAAGAGGGTCGAGCCGTCGCGGGCGGCGAGTCCGCCGGCGTAGGCGGCGAAGCTGAACATGGGGCCGGGCAGGCCCTGGACGAGGCCGTAGCCGGTGAGGAATTCCTCGTTGGTCAGGTACTCGCGGACCTGGACCAGCTCGCTGTGCATGACCGGCACCACGACCTGGCCGCCGCCGAAGACCAGATAGCCGTAGCGGTAGAAGTTCTCGAAGAGGTGGAGCAGGCGGTGGTCGGTGAGTTCGGCCAGGGCGATGCCGCCCAGGGCGAAGAGGGCGAAGAGGCCCAGATAGGGCCAGGGCGGGGCGAGGCGGACCCGGTTCCAGATGTCCTTCTCGGGGGCGGTGGCGATGCCGACCGCGCCGCCGATCAGCAGCACGAGCGGGAAAATCCACGGGGCGCGGAGGAAATAGGTGGTGATGGCGCCGAAGAGCATGAGGGCGGCGGTCGGGATGTCCCTCACCACCTTGCGGCCGATGCGGTAGGCGGCGAGGATGATGAAGCCCACCGCCATCGGGCCGATGTAGCGGAGGACGTCCGGGGAGATGCCGCGGCCGGCAAGGATGCGGTAGAGGAAGGAGAGGGCGGTCATGACCACCAGCACCGGCAGGGCCCAGACCAGCATGGTCAGGAGGGCCAGGAGCGGGCCGCCGGTACGGTAGCCAATGGCGACGATGGTCTGGGTGCTGCTCGGTCCGGGCAGGATGCTGCACAGGGCGGTCAGCTCGATCAGGTCGGCCTCGTCGAGGTATTTGCCCCGCACCACCATCTGTTCGGTGAAGATCCCCAGATGGGCCTCGGGTCCGCCGTAGGCGCCCAGGGAGCAGAGGAAAACGTCCCGCAGGAACCGGGGCCAGGGGGCGGACGGGATGGGGGAGGGGTTTTCCATTGGGGATCGAGGGAATCGAGACGGAAACGGAGAGCCGGGGTGTCGGGGGTCAGGCCAGTTCGGCGAGGAGGTCGCGGGCGGCCTGGGCGGGATCGGGGGCGCGGAGGATGGGGCGGCCGACGACGAGGTAGTTGGCGCCGAGGCGGCTGGCTTCGGCGGGGGTCATGATGCGTTTCTGGTCGTCGGTGGCGCTGCCGGCCGGGCGGATGCCGGGGACGACGAGGGCGAAGTCGGGGCCGCAGGCCTGGCGGAGGGGTTCGATCTCGAGGGCGCTGCAGACGACGCCGGGGACTCCGTTCCGCTGGGCGAGGCGGGCGAGGCGGAGGACCTGCTCGCGGGGGGTGGCGGCGAGGCCGATGCTGGCCAGTTCGGTCTCGTCCATGCTGGTGAGGACGGTGACGGCGATGAGGAGGACGTGGCTTTCGCGCGCGCCTTCGGCGGCGGCGGCGAGCATGGCGGCCCCGCCGCCGGCGTGGACGTTGGTCATGTCGGCCCCGATGTCGGCGGCGGCGCGGACCGCCTCGCGGACGGTGTTGGGGATGTCATGGTACTTGAGGTCGAGGAAGACCTTTTTGCCGCGGTTCTTGAGCTGGCGGACGACTTCGGGCCCGAAGCGGGTGAAGAGCTGTTTGCCGACCTTGTACCACTGGCAGGCGTCGCCGATCCGGTCGACCAGTTCGAGTCCTTCGGCGGCGGTGTCCACATCGAGGGCGACGATGAGTTGGGCGCTCATGATGGTTCCTTTTCGGAAAGATTGGCGGCAAGGGTGGCGCGGAGGAGCCAGGCGAGGCGTCCGACATTGGCGGCGGGGAGGAGGGGAACCCAGCGCAGGGGGGCGGGGACCAGATACCAACTGTCGCGCAGGTCCTCGAGGATGGCGCCGGTGTCGGCGAGGACCGAGAGGGCGAAGGAGACATGGAGGGCGGCGACGGGGATGAGCAGGAAGTAGGTGAGGAGGAAGAGCCCGTTCCGTCCGGCCCGGAGCAGGTCGCGGTTGCCGAGGCGCCGGGCCTCGGCGACGACCAGTTCGACGATCTCGAAGGCGAACCAGATGGCGGCGAAGGTGGCCAGGGTGCCGTTGACGACGAGGAGGAGGTTGCCGCCGTAGCGGAAGCCCCAGGCGGCGAAGGGGGCGAGGCCCGCCAGCGCGATGGCGGCGAGCTTGGCCCGGAACAGGGGCCGGGCCGAGTGCCGCAGGGCGAGCACGCCGAGGCAGGCGAGCCAGGCGGGAACGGCCACGATGCCGCTGAGGTCCCAGAAAGGGCTGTGCCCGGCGCCGGGGAGAAAGATCAAGCCGCAAACCAGAAGCACACCGGCCGCGATGGCATCCAGGGCCGGCAGGGGTTGGCAGGGGGAGGTTGGCGGAACGGGCATGCGGAGCGGCCCTAGATCCGGTCGAGGTATTTGCCGTACTGCACGGAACTCATCAGCAGATCGAGTTCGGCGGGTTCGTCGTACTCCATCCGGTACAGCCAGTTCTTGTAGGGGGCGAGGGCGAGCAGACCGGCGTTGTCGAGCACGTCGCGGTTGATTTCGGTGACCCGGCCGGAGAGCGGCGAGCGCAGGTGCTGGATGCGGGTGGGGAGGTGGAGATGGATGCAGAAGGTGTCCATGTCCAGCTCGTCGCCGACCAGAGGCATGTCGATCGAGACGATGTCGGCCAGCATCTCGACCAGGTCCTCGGTGACGCCGATGGTGGCCGTCCGGTCTTTCTCGTTCACCTCCGCCCAGAGGTGGCGGGTGGTGTACGACAGGTGCTTGGGGTGTTCAAGCATTTCCTCTATGTCTCCAATCACGTTTTTGCGGGCCGGCAAACGAAAAGGTGTTCCAGTTTCCGGGGAACGCCAAACGTCGGGCAGGGTGGTTGTTTCCGTAAACCTTTAGTGTGCCCTTGGGCGCTTGCAAGTGCCGGGGCGCAGGTTTTCGTGCGGTTTTTGGCGCGCAGGCAGGAAAAAGGGTGTTCCCGTTGCCGCCGCGATGCGTTCCGGGGCGTCGTTCTGCCGCTTGCGCCGGCCGTTCTAGGGGCGGTTGCGGCGGTCCAGCTCGACCATGTCCCGGTAGCGCAGGCCGCTGCCGCCGAAGAGGTCGAGGGCGCTGCCGACGGTGAAGTCGAGGCGGTTTTTCCCGAGCCGGGCGATGCGGTCCACGTCGGCGGGGGTGGCGATGCCGCCGGCGTAGGTGGCGGGGATGGGGGCAGCTTCGCCGAGCAGCTCGACGAGGGGTTCCTCGATGCCTGCCTGCTTGCCTTCCACATCGACTCCGTGGACGAGGAATTCGGCGCAGTGGCGGGCCAGTTCGGCGAGGGTGGCGGGGGTGACGCGGAGGGTGGTGAAGGTCTGCCAGCGGTCGCAGACGACGTAGTAGTCCCCGCCGCGGGCACGGCAACTGAGATCGAGGACCAGGCGTTCGCGCCCGACGGCGGCGACCAGGGCGCGGAGGCGGTCGGCGGACAGTTCCCCGTCCACGAAGACATGGGAGGTGACGATGACTTGGCCGGCTCCCGCGTCCAGCCATTCGGCGGCGTTGGCGGCGGTGATGCCGCCGCCGACCTGGAGGTTGCCGGGATGGCGGGCGAGGGCGGCGCGGGCGGCCGCCGTGTTGCCGGGGCCGAGCAGGATGACATGGCCGCCGGCGAGGCCGTCCCGCCAGTAGAGGTCGGCGAAGTATTCGGGGGGCTGTTCGGCGACGAAGTTGGTGACGGGGCCGTCGCCCTGGTCGCGGAGGGAGCCGCCGACGATTTGCTTCACCCGTCCGTCGTGGAGGTCGATGCAGGGTCTGAACCGCACGGCTATTCCCGGTTTCCGGCGGCGTGGGCCGCGAGTTTGGTGTGGCTGCCGACGGTGGCGATGGCGCAGTCGCTGAAGGAGGCGAGATAGCCGGGGACGCTCCGGGCCTCGGCCCAGAAGCGGTATTCGTCGGCGGCGAGGAGGGCCTCGGCGTAGCAGGCGAACTCGGTGTAGCCCTCGCCGCGGTCGAGGCCGATGGGTTTGCCGGTACGGGTGTCGTAGGCGGCGACCAGCATCAGGATTTCGGCCTTGGGGGAGAAGCGGAAGACCTTGGTGATGTGGGGGAAGGCGGTGACGAAGCCGACCCCCTCCCAGGGCATGGCGCGGAACTGGCCGAGGAAGGTGTCCGGGGCGAGGTCGCCGTGTTCCCATTCGTAGCGCCGGGGCTGGTCGCGCCCGACGATGCTGACGAAGTACATCTTGAAGGCGGAGACGCCGTCGGGCATCCGCACCAGTTCGCGGCGGCCGATGCGGGCGTCGTAGGGATTGCAGGGCGAAACGGTGAGGGCCATGCCGGTCTCCGGGTGGGGTTCGGGTTGCCGCCGGTCACTTGTCGGCGGTGTGTCTCAGTTCGTCGATCTGATCGCGCAGGCGGGCGGCGTCCTCGTAGCGTTCGTCGCGGATCGCCTGGCGGAGCCGGTCCTCGAGGGAGGCGATCATGTCCTCCTCGGTGACGGGTGGTGTCTCCGGGGGCTGGGGGATGGGCTCTTCGGCGGCGGGCTCGACCGCGCGGACGCGACCGGGCTCGACGCCCGCCTTGTCCATCACCGAGGGATCGACCCAGATCGGGGCGTTGCAGCGGAGGGCGAGGGCGACGGCGTCGCTGGGCCGCGCGTCGATGTCCCGGATGGTGCCGTCCTTGGCGTAGAGGATGGTGGCGTAGAAGATGTCGGTGCTTTCGTCCAGCGCGTGGATGACCACCCGGCGCACCTCGACGCCGAGATCGGCGAGGAACTGGCGCATGAGGTCGTGGGTGAGGGGGCGCTTCGACTCGATGCCCTTGAGGCGCACCAGGATGGCCTGGGCCTCGCCGGGGGCGATGAACACCGGCAGGACCCGCTGGTCCAACTGGCTTTCGAGAAGCATCACGAAGCCGACTTTCGAGAATTGTACGTCCTTGACGGTCACGCGGTGCATTTTTCGACTCCTGCGGCCCGGCGTCTCAACTAATGAACGCTGCCACTGCGTTCTAGTATAGCAGGGCAAGCCTGCCTCACTAGGGCAACCGAGCAAAATCACCACCCATGGTTGACACGGCATTTCGTCCAAAGATTCCCGGGTCCCGCGTTTCCGCCGCCGAAATGGCGGGTTCGCGGGTGTTGGTGCTTGGCCTGGGGGTGAGCGGGATGGCCGCCGCGCGGCTGGCCCGGTCCCTCGGGGCCTCCTGCCAGGCCGTGGACGGCGGGCGGGGCGAGGCGCTCGCCGCCGCGGCCGCCGAGCTGCGGGAGCTGGGGATCGAGGTGAGCCTGGGCTGGAACTGCGAAACCGCGCTGCCGGCCGCCGACCTGATCGTCGTCAGCCCCGGCATCGTGCCCCGCAGCCCGCTGGGGCGGCAGGCGTGGGGCGCGGGTGTGCCGTTGGTTTCCGAGCTTGAGTTCGGGTTCCGCTTCTGTTCCTGTCCCGTGCTGGCCATCACCGGCACGAACGGCAAGACGACCACGGTCGAGCTGACGACCCATCTGCTCGCGGCCAGCGGCCTGCGGGTGCGCGCGGCGGGGAACATCGGCCTGCCCCTGGCCGCCTGCGCGGCCGAGTCGGCCGAGCTGGACGCGCTGGTGGTGGAGGTCAGCTCCTTCCAGCTCGAGGCGGTGGACCAGTTCCGTCCCGCCGTCGCCGCCCTGCTGAACGTGACGCCGGACCACTACGACCGCCACGGCGGTCCGGGGCCGTATCTGGAGGCCAAGCTGGCCCTGTTCCGGCGGCTGGCCGATGCCGGGACCATGGTGCTGCGGCACGATCTGGGCGAGGTGCCCGAGATACGGGCCATGCTGGCCGCGCGTTCGGGACGGCCCCTGTTCTTCGCCGCCTCCCCGCGGGCGGACTGCGCGTTCTACGCGGCGGACGGGGGGCTGTACGAGCGCCGGGACGGCGGGGCGGAGCGGCTGGCCGACGAGGCCGAGCTGGCGCTGCCCGGCACCCACAACGTGGAGAACGCCCTGGCCGCCCTGGCCGTGGTCCGCGCCGCCGGGCATTGCCCCGTCCGCGCCGCCCGCGCCCTGGGCAGCTTCCGGCCCAGCCGTCATCGCCTCGAACTGGTGGCGGAGCGGGACGGGGTGCGCTACATCAACGATTCGAAGGCGACCAACGTGGACGCCCTCTGCCGCGCCCTCGAAAGCCTCGCCCGGACCACGCCTGGCCGCCGCATTCTTCTGCTGGCGGGGGGGGTGGACAAAGATATTGGCTTCTCGATGGCCCTTCCGTGGCTTGAAAAGCAGGTGAAAGAGGCTTTTCTTATTGGAAGTTGCAAAAGTCGATTGGCAAAGCAGTGGCAGGGCGTGGTATCTTGCCGTGAGTTCTCGACGTTCGAGGAAGCGGTAGACGCCGCCTCCGCCGCCGCCAAGCCGGGGGATGTGGTCCTGCTCTCTCCCGGCTGCGCCAGTCAGGATATGTTCCAGAACTATGCCCACCGGGGCGATCAATTCCGTGCCCTAGTTGAAAGGAGAGCCGGGGAATGACTCACACCGCCCGCCGTCCAGGATTCGCCTCGTTGTCGTCCAGTCTTCTGCTCGCCTCGCTGGGGTTGTTCCTCGGTGGTTGCCGTTCGGTGCTGCAGCCCAGCAGCCGTCCCGGCCTGCTGGCCGACCGCGACGGCGTGGTGGCGCCGCCCTACGTGACGCCCGCCGCGGGCGTGTCCACGATTCCCGGCAACATCCAGATGTTCCCCTCCGCCGAGCCGCAGTTTCCGGCCATCCTGCCGGGACCGGCGATGGTGACGGAGACCCCGGAGATGATTCTGGAGCCCGCCGAGCCCGAGACCAAGGCCGCGCCCAAGGCGGTCGTCACGGAGATCATCCTGCCCGAGGCCCCCAAGGTCGAGCGTCTGACCCACACCGTGGGCAAGAACGAGAGTCTCTGGACCATCGGCCAGAAGTATGGCATCACCTACCAGGAGCTGGCCGGCTACAACAACCTCGATGCCAACGCGGTTCTGCCCGTGGGCAAGGTGCTGAACATCCCGCCCGGCGGGCGTCCCGGCGCCGCCGTCGAGGGCCGTGCCCCCACCACGCGCGGGACAGCGGCTCCGAAGCCGGCCCCGGCTGCTGCGGCGGTTGCCGGCACCGGCACCTATGTGGTCCAGCGCGGCGACAGCATCTCCCTCATCGCCCAGCGCAGCGGCATGAGCCAGGCCGAGCTGCGCCAATTGAACAATCTGAAGAGCGACACCATCTACATCGGCCAGAAGCTCCAGGTGCGCGGCGAGGTGAAACCCTCGGCCGGCGGCGCGGCGAAGCCTGCCCCGGTCAAGCCCGAGGTGGTCAAGCCAACTGCCGCGAAGCCCGAGACGGCCAAGCCGGAGGATATGCTTCCCGAGTTGACCGCGCCCGTCGCGCCCGCGCCCGTCGCGCCCGCGCCCGTCGGCGTGGAGGCCGCTCCGGTTGCCCCGGTTCCGGCTCCGGCGGCAGGCGAGGCGGGGCAGCGGCGTCTGCCCCACGACGTCTGCAAGGACGACACCCTCGAGAACATCGCCGAGATGTACGGCACCACCGTGCAGGCCATCCAGCAGGCCAATCCCGACCTCAAGAGCAACGCGGACCTGAAGGTGGGCAACACCATCATGGTGCCCTACAAGTAGGGCGCGTTCCGCCGTCTTGTCGCGCGGCCCGGCCCCCCGGTCGGGCCGCGTTTCTTTTCACCCGAGGCACCCGAGCATGGCTGGACTCTCCTGCGGCATCGTCGGCCTTCCCAACGTGGGGAAATCGACCCTGTTCAATGTGCTCACCCGGGCCGGTGCCCGGGTCGAGAACTACCCCTTCTGCACCATCGACCCCAACGTGGGCATTCTCGAAGTGCCCGATGCGCGGCTCGGGGAGCTGAACGCGGTCGAGCGGCGGTCCAGGGCGGTGCCCGCCGCCATCGAGATGGTGGACATCGCCGGGCTGGTGGCGGGCGCCTCGCGCGGCGAGGGCCGGGGCAACCAGTTCCTCGAACACATCCGGGACGTGGATTTGATCGTCCACGTGGTCCGCGCCTTCGCGGACCCGAACGTGGCCCACACCCGCAGCGAACTCGATCCGCTGGACGACATCCGCACCATCAACCTCGAACTCATCCTGGCCGACTTGCAGACGACCGAGCGGGCGCTCGACCGCTACCGCCGCCAGGCCCGCTCCCAGAACCGCGAGGCCGAGCACGCGGTCGCGGTGCTGGAGCGGATCGCGGCCCATCTCGACGGCGAGCGGAGCCTGCGCTCCCTCGACCTGTCCCCCGCCGACCTCGCCCTGATTCCCGACTGCCGTTTTCTGAGCCGCAAGCCGGTGATGTACGTGGCGAACGTGGGCGAGGAGAGCCTGCCGGAGCTGGCTTCGCCCCTGGTGGAGCGCATCCGGGAGCAGGCGGAGCGCGAGGGGGCCTGTCTGTTTCCCATCTGCGCCCGCATCGAGGCCGAACTGGCCGAACTCGGGGCGGCGGACCGGGCGGCGTTCCTGGCCGACCTCGGAATCGGCGAGGACGGGCTGCCCCGGCTGGTCCGCGAATGCTACCGCCATCTCGGGCTCATCAGCTTCTTCACCGTCGGCGACCACGAGGTGCGGGCCTGGACCACCCGGCGCGGAGCCACCGCCCCCGAGGCGGGCCGGGCCATCCACAGCGACTTCCAGGACCACTTCATCCGGGTCGAGGTGATCGGGTTCGAGGATTTCCGCGCCTGCGGGTCGCGTCCCGCCGCCCGCGAGCATGGACGGCTGCGCGTCGAGGGGCGGGACTACCTCGTCGCGGACGGCGACATTCTGTTCTTCCGCATCGGCAAGTGAGCCGGCGCGGAACCTGCCCCCCCGGCGGCGGTCTTTAGCTGGCGTAGTGTGGTTGCGACGGTTCCATTCATCCAAGGAGATTCCCCATGCTGAGCCCCAAATTGCTGAAAGCCCTCAACGAGCAGATCACCAAGGAGCTGTACTCCTCCTACCTGTATCTCCAGATGGCCGCGTGGTTCGACTCCCACACCCTCCCCGGCATGGCCAACTGGATGAAGGTGCAGGCCCAGGAGGAGGCCTCCCACGCGATGATCTTCTACAACTACGTGAACGAGCGCGGCGGCGCGGTCGACCTCGGCGCCATCGCCAAGCCCGAGGGCGACTTCAAGAAGCCGGTCGATCTCTTCAAGGCCACCCTCGCCCACGAGGAGACCGTCACCGCCTCGATCAACAACCTCGTATCCCTGGCCGAGGCCGAGAAGGACTACGCCACCCGCGGCCGTCTGCTCTGGTTCGTGGACGAGCAGGTCGAGGAGGAATCCAACGCCATGACCCTGATCGGCACCCTCGAAATGGTGCGCGACGGCAACGGGCTCTTCCAGATCGACCGCGAACTCGGCGCCCGCGTCTTCAACCTGCCCGCCCCTCTGGCCGGCGGCGCCGCGTAGGCAACGCCGTTCCCCTTCGGCCCCGTCCCCGCGGACGGGGCTTTTTGTTTGCTTTCGCTGGTTCCCGACGGCATACGTTCTTCTTCGTGGCTTGACATTCATGGTCCGGTGGCGAAGGTAGACCCCTGTTTTGCAGTCATGCCATGCTTCCCCGGTCCAGTCGGGACCCTGCGGGTGGCGGGACGTCAGCGTTGGTTTTCCAGTTGGTTTGGGTATTCGAATGGGGCGGTTCTCGGTAGCGGAATTTTGTGTGGGCGGAGGCGGCCAGGCCCTGGGGCTTGAGGCTGCCGGATTCGAGTGCGCGCTTGCGGTCGAGATCGATCCCCACTGTTGCACGACCCTGCGTCTGAACCGTCCCCAGTGGGATGTCCGGCAGGATGACATGCGCTTGGTGGACGGGCGGAATTGGTCGGGGATCGACCTGTTTGCGGCGGGTGTGCCCTGCCCCCCCTTCTCCATCGCGGGAAAACAACTCGGCGTGGATGACGACCGGGATATGTTTCCGGACGCACTGCGGCTGATCCGCGAGATGAAGCCGAAGGCGGTTCTGCTCGAAAATGTTCCCGGCTTCGCCAGCGCCAAGTTCGCCCAGTATCGGGACGATCTTTTTCTCTCCCTGCAGGAGCTGGGGTATCAGATCGATTGGCGGGTACTTCAGGCGGCGGACTACGGGGTGCCGCAGTTGCGTCCCCGGTTTATCATGGTGGCCTTGCCCAAAAGAAGCATGTCTTTCTTCGCATGGCCGGAACCGATGGCGGAAAAAGTCACGGTCGGCGATACCCTGAGAGACCTCATGGGCGAACGGGGTTGGCTGGGTGTGGACCGTTGGCAACGGCAGGCCCGGCAGATCGCGCCAACGGTTGTCGGAGGCTCGAAGAAGCATGGCGGCCCCGATCTGGGCCCGACCAGAGCCCGGAAGCAATGGCGCGAGCTTGGAGTGGATGGTCTGGGCATTGCCGACGAGGCGCCGGACCGCAGTTTTCCCATGGATGGTTTTCCCCGCCTGACCGTGCGCATGGTGGCCCGGATTCAGGGATTTCCCGATTTCTGGAAGTTCAGCGGCCGCAAGACTGCCGCCTATCGCCAAGTCGGCAATGCGTTCCCCCCTCCCGTTGCCGCCGCCGTCGGCGGCGCGATTGCGGCGGCGCTCGACGGCAAGTACCCGGCAAGTCGCTCGGGTAAGCTGGTCCAGATGCGTCTTCTCGAAAAGAGTGTTCCCTACTGCTGAGGCAATCTGCGCCCGGAAAGTGAGAGGCCATGGGTAAGGTTGGTTCGAAAGAGAAGATCCGCCGTTTTCTGCTGGCCAATATCGGGCGTGTGATCGAATCGCACGAGTTGCAGGCGGCGGCGGACGGGGCAGTCCAGTATAGCCGCCGGTTGCGGGAATTGCGGGACGAGGAAGGGTGGCCCATTCTCTCGCACAACGACAGTGTCGGTTTGAAGCCGGGCCAGTATCTTCTCCGCGAGAAGCCGACGATAAAGGAACGGCCCCATTTCGCCCGCTCCATATCCGCCAAACTGCGGGCGGAAGTTTTAGACCGGAATGGGTTCACCTGCCAGATGTGCGGGGCCACCCCCGGGCAGATCGATCCGGAGACCAACCGGAAAGTCCGGTTGCACATCGGGCACATCAAGGACAAGTCCCTGGGCGGGAAGGACGAACTGTCGAACCTGCGCACCCTCTGCTCCACATGCAACCAGGGTGCCAAGAACATCACGGCCGAGAAACCCAGCGCCATCTGGCTCCTGTCGCAGGTGCGGCGGGCGGGACGGGACGAGCAGGTGGCGGTCTATGAATGGCTTCAACAGAAGTTTGGAGCGGCCAGGGGATAGAGAGCGCGAACGGATCGCCGGTAGGCGGGCTGGTTCAGGCTTCGCCCGCCTGGTTTTCGCGGAGGAAGCAGGCGCAGCGGCGG
>LVAZ01000170.1 GCA_001603055.1 Victivallales bacterium Lenti_02 | reverse complement strand
TTGGAAAACCCTGCGGGTTGCCTGGGGGATGCCCCCCGTTTGGTTGGTCGGGAGGCCGGGCGGGGGCAAGCCCCGCCCCTACAAAGCCGTCGAGCCCCTGCCTTGTCACAGGCCGAAAAAAACGGCCGCCTGCTTGCGCGGGCGGCCGTTTTTGCTGGAATTACGGGCGGACTATGCCTCGGCGGCGGCGGCTCGGGCGGCCTTCGCTTCCGCTTCGAGGTGCTGGCGGGAGGATTTGTGCCAGTAGGAGATGATGGTGGTGGCCACGAAGACCGAGGAGTAGGTGCCGACGATCACGCCGATGAACATGACCAGGGCGAAGTCGTTGATGGCACCGCCGCCGAAGAGCAGCAGGGTGAAGACCACGAAGGCGGTGGTCAGCGAGGTGAGCACCGTGCGGCCGAGGGTCTGGTTGATGCTGAGGTTGACGATGTCGGTGTAGGTGCCGTCGCGGCGCAGGCTGAGGTCCTCGCGGATGCGGTCGAAGACGACGATGGTGTCGTTCAGCGAGTAGCCGATGATGGTGAGCAGGGCGGCGACCACCGGCATGGACAGCTCGCGGCCGGGGAGGATGAGGAAGATGCCCATGGCGATGATCACGTCGTGGGCCAGGGCCACCACCGAGGCGACGCCGTAGGCGAGTTCGAAGCGGAAGGAGATGTAGACCACGATGCCGGCGATGGCGAGCGCGGCGGCCAGCAGGGCGCGGTTGCGGAACTGGTTGCCGACCAGGGAACCGACCGTGGTGGTGCTGATTTCCTTGAACTTGGCCTCGGGGAATTGCTGGTTCAGCTTTTCGCCGAGCTGCTCGATGGTCAGGTCGCCCGCCACCACCACCTGGCCGCTCTTGCCTTCGGAGTGCTGGCCGGCCTCGCCCTTGAAGGTGATCTCGAGGTGGCGCCCCTCCTGGAGCGTGGAGGCTTTGTAGCCGACGCGGGCGCCGGTGACGCCCTGGCTGTCGAGGAAGGCGCGCACGTCGGCCACCGGGGGCTCGGCGTCCTCCGCCACCCGGAAGACCACCTCGGTGCCGCCCATGAAGTCCACGCCCATGGCCGTGTTGGTGGCCAGCCGGTAGGCCGAGCCGATCAGGCAGACGACGATGAGGATGCCGGACAGGATGGCGGTGATCTTCCGGTAGGAGAGGATGGGGTAGTTGCAGTCGGTGATGCCGGGGAACGAGCGCATGTCCAGCTTGGTCAGGCCCTTCTCGAGGAAGAGGTCGAAGATGGCGCGGGTCATGAAGAGGGCGGTGAACATGCTGGCGATGATGCCGACGCTGAGGGTGACGGCGAAGCCGCGAATCTGGCCGGTGCCGGCCTTGTAGAGGATGAAGGCGGTGAGCAGGGTGGTCAGGTTCGAGTCGAGGATGGTGACGAAGACGCGGGCGTAGCCGGACTTGATGGCGTTGGCCACGGTCTTGCCGTTTTTCATCTCCTCGCGGATGCGCTCGTAGATGAGCACGTTGGCGTCCACCGCCATACCGATGGTGAGGACGATGCCGGCGATGCCCGGCAGGGTGAGGGTGGCGCCGAAGAGGGCCATGGTGCCGAAGACCAGAATGATGTTGCAGACCAGCGCGGTCACGGCCACAAGGCCCGAGAGGCGGTAGTAGAAGACCATGAACAGGACCACGATGAGCATGCCGCCCAGAGCCGCCCAGAAGCCGCTCTTGATCGAGTCCTCGCCGAGGGTCGGGTCGGTGCCGAATTCGCTGTCGATCTTGATATCGACGGGGAGGTTGCCGGCCGAGATCACGCCGGCGAGGCGGCGGGCCTCCTCGTTGCTGAAGTTGCCGGTGATGACGGCGGTGCCGCCGGTGATGGCGCTCTGGATGACGGGGGCGCTGTAGACGGTGCCGTCCATGACGATGGCCAGGCGCTCCTTCACGTTGGCCGCCGTCACCTCGCCGAAGGCGCGGCCGCCGCGGCCGTTGAACTTGAGGTTGATCTGCCAGCGGCCGAATTCGTCCAGATTGGCGAAGGCGGCTTCGACGTCCTCGCCGCGGATGCGCTCGGGTTGCTGTTTGAGGAAGACCCGCTCGGTGACGATCTCGCCGTTGCGTTCGCTTTCCATCACGAAGGGCCGGGGCTGGTAGCCGGGGCTGGGGGCGAAGTTGGGCGCGCCGCTCTCGTATTCGAGCACCTTGGTATCGTTGTTCGGGTCGACGATGTAGAACTTGATGTTGGCCGAGTCCTGGATGAGGCGGCGGTACTGGGCCTTCTGGGCGGAGCTGACGGTGGGGATGCGGAGGCTGATGGTGTTGTCGGTGAGGGTGCGGATTTCGGGTTCGAGGACACCCATCACGTCGATGCGGTTGCGCATGATTTCCAGAATCTGGTCGCGCAGCAGGACCACGGGCCGGTCACCGATCCGGGGGTCGTCGGGGTTGAAGCTGATGACGAACTCGGTGCCGCCCCGGAGGTCGAGGCCGAGGCTGAGTTTGCCGGCCGCCCGCTGGCGGACGTAGTTCATGACGGCCCGGTTCGAGGGATTGCGCGAGACGGGCACGCTGATGTAGTCGCGCAGGCGGGCGCCGCGCCAGTTCACGTCGTCGATGGCGGCCTGCAGGATGGCCTGGCTGGGGGTCACGGTGGCCTGGCCCTGGTTCTCCTCGAGGTCCTTGGCCTGGATGGCCTTGGCCCGCTCGACGAGCTGCCCGAAGGCTTCAAGCTTCTCCTTGGCCTGGACGGCCTCGGGGGAGTCGCTCTCGGCCTGGCGGGCCAGGCGCTCGACCTTGCGGGCGGAGAGCTTGACGAACATGTCCATCACGTCGCGGTCCTTGACGGGAGGAATGGAGATGCCCCACGTCAGGATGACCACGATGATCGCAACCCAGCGCCAGATCAGTGATTTGCTCATCTATTGCGTATCCCTATACCTTGACTCTTCCGAATACCGAACCGGGGCCGGCGCGGGGGCGCCGCCGGTTTAGGCCTTGTTGTCCTTGGCGTCGATCACGTTGCCGATGGCCCCGCGGAGCACTTCGATCTCGACGCCCTTGGCGATCTCGACCGTCACGGCGCTGTCCTTGACGCCGGTGATGGTGCCGTAGATGCCGGCGCTGGTGAGCACCCGGTCGCCGGCTTTGAGGCGGCTGACCATCTCGCGCTGCTCCTTCTGCCGCTTCTGCTGGGGCCGGAAGATGAGCAGGTAAATGATAACGAACATCAGGACCATCTGGGGTATGATGCCGAACAGGCCGGGATCGCGGCCCTGGGGCTGCCCTTCCGCCGGCGCCCCTTCCTGAGTCTGGACGGTGGTGCCGGGCTGGGCCGGGGCCGCCTGGCCGGGGTCCGCCTGGGCGGGGGTGACAATGGTGAAGCCGGTGATGGGCATCGGGCTGAATCTCCGTAGGTCGTGCGTATTCATCTGGAGTCTATAAGCCAAAAGGAACGAGGAATGTACATCGGTCAAGCCAACAAGCCAAATCCAAGACGGGGGAATGTGGAATTTCTCATTTTTGCAAAATCCGTTGGGGCGAATGCTTGAAACCAGCCCCTCAAGACCTTAGGTTGTAGGCCGCGCGCAGGCCGCTTGGCAGCCTTGCCGCGCCAACCTGCTCGATCTACCGGAACTGGATGCAGCGCAAGACGATGGCAGAGAAGGCCCGAATTCTGGTCGTGGACGACGAAGTCGGCATTGTGGAGGTTCTCCGCGCGCTGTTCCGCCGCGAGGGCTACCGGGTGAAGGCCGCATGCAGCGCGGCCGAAGCCCTCGAGGCCCTGCACGAGGACACCTACCAGTTGATGGTTTCGGACATCCGCATGGAGCCGGTGGACGGCATCGAGCTGCTCGCCCGGGCCCGCGAACTCCAGCCCCATCTGGCGGTGATCATGATGACCGCCTACGCGGCGGTGGAGACGGCGGTGGAGGCCATGCGCAAGGGTGCCTTCGACTATATCTGCAAGCCGTTCCAGGTGGACGAGCTGCTGCTGACGGTGCAGCGCGCGCTTTCCTACGAGCAGGCGCTGGCGGAGAACGAGAATCTCAAGGAGACGCTGAAGACCCAGTTCCACTGCGCCAACATGGTGGGCGACCACGAGAGCATGCGGCGCCTGTACTCGATGATCGAGAAGGTGGCGCGCACCGAGAGCACGGTGCTGATCCGGGGCGAGAGCGGCACCGGCAAGGAGCTGGTGGCCCGCGCCATCCACGCGGGCAGCGCGCGGGCGGCCCGGCCGTTCCTGGCCATCAACTGCGCCGCCGTCCCCGCCACCCTGCTCGAATCCGAGCTGTTCGGCCATGTCCGGGGCGCCTTCACCGGGGCGAACCGCCCCAAGAAGGGTTTCTTCGAGGCGGCCAACGGCGGCACGCTGTTCCTCGACGAGGTGGGGTCGATCCCCGTCACCATGCAGCTCAGCCTGCTGCGCGCGCTCCAGGAGCACGAGGTGCGGCCGGTGGGCGCGGCCGAGAACATCCCGGTGGACGTGCGCATCGTCGCGGCCACCAACGAGGACCTCGAAGCGCTGATCCGCGCCGGCCGTTTCCGCGAGGACCTCTACTACCGGCTGAGCGTCATTCCGCTCGAACTGCCCCGGCTGCGCGAACGCCGGTCGGACATCCCCATGCTGGTGCAGCATTTCCTCGAGAAGCTGCGCGAGCGGGAGGGGCGGGAGGTGAGCATCGCCCCGGAGGCGCTGGCCGCGCTGCAAGCCTACGACTGGCCCGGCAACGTCCGCGAGCTCGAGAATGTCGTCTCCCGCGCGGGCGCGCTCTGCGAAGGCAGCCGCATCGCCATGGAGGACCTCCCCGACGGCATCCGGCAGGCCGCGCGCAGCCAGCCGGCCCGCCCCCCGGAGGAAAGCCCGGCCGCCGAGGCGGACTTTGGACTGGCCGAGGGCGTCTCCCTCAAGGCGTTCATGCGGGACCGCGAGCGGGCCTATATCCAGCATGTCCTCGATCTCCACCACGGGGACAAGGAACAGGCCGCCAGGGCCCTTGGCATCAGCCTGGCCACCCTCTACCGGAAATACGGGAGCTAGGCGATGCGGCGGGCACTCCGGACAATCCTCGGCATCGCGGTTCTCGGCGGACTGGCCGGGACGGGCGGCGGCTGTCTGTCCGCGAACACCCAGGACCGCCTGCAGTACACCTTCGCCGGCTACCAGCACGACAACCCGGAGCTGGTCGGCGGCAGTCTCAGCCGCAGCCTGGTCGACTACGACGGCAACCGCACCGCCCAGGTCCGCTCGCTGCCGGTGATCTCCACCCACAACATCGTCGGCGGCGAACTGGTCGAACGGCCCGGCGGCGCCTTTGCGGTGCGCCTGTTTCTCGACCGGATCGGCCAGGATGTCTGGCTCCAGGCATGCAGCCAGTTGGGCGGCCGGCGGATGGCGGTCGCCATCGACGGCTTCCATGTGTTCGACATGACCATCCCCCACCGGCCCGCGGACTACGAGGCGATTCTCGTCGAGGGCCCCTGGGAGGAAGGCCAGGCGCGGGGGGTGGCGATCCATGCCGCCCGGAACTATCAAATTCTCTATCCGAACACCGGCAGGTAGACTCCCCGGCCAGGGGGGCTGCCAAGCCGTCAACCTCCGAAGACAAGACAAGCGGAACCTATGACTACCGACACGCTCTGGCGCAACACCGAGACCCTTCCGTCCCTCTTTCCGGCTGCGGCCAAAGGCGACGCCAAGGCCGCGCGCAGCCTGGTGCAGGCTCTCGCCGAGACCGGCGGCCAGGCACTGGCGGAGTGGCCGCGCGCCGTCCGCACCTGCTGGCAGGAAGGGCTGACTCTGCTGGCCGAGACCATCGACCGGCACCACCTCGGCGCGGAGCAGTCCGAGCTGGTTCTGGCCGTCGCCGAGACCGGTTTCGACCATATCCTGCTGCGCGACACCCTCGCGACCCTGGCCCGCAAGACCTTCGCCAAGTACGCCGATCCCGCCGGGCTGATTGCCGCCCTCGGCATCTACGATGCGGGCACGCCGCTGGCCACCGTGTGCCGCCGGTGGAATGTCTTCGCCGCGCTCGACAAGGGGACCTTCTGCTGCGAACCCGGCCGGGGCGTGGTCGGCACCGTCAGCGAGATCGACGCGATCATCAACGAGGTCATCGTCCAGTTCGGGCATGTGGCCGAGATGACGCTGCCGCTGGTGCTCACCAATCTGGTGCTGGTCAAACCGGGCAGCGACTTGGATTTGCTGCTCCACGGCGCCGACTCCTGGGACGGCAGGCTGACCCCCGAGGAATTCGCCGGGATGCTCGATGCGGGCTTGGTTTCCGCCTGCGAGCGGCCCGAGAACATGGCCGAGATGCTGCTGGTGCCCCGCCTGCTCAGCGCCGAGCAGTACCGGGCCTGGAAAGGACAGGTCAAGGTCGTCTCCGGCAAGGCCGAGAGCGGCGGCGAGCGGTCCTGGGACGAGGCCCGCGGGCTTGACGAGCTGGTGGGCCTCATGTCCCGCCAGAAACCGGGCTCCGCCCGCCCGGCCGGCTTCGACAACGTGCGCGAGATTCTGCTGGCCGCCGCGCCGCGCCTGGACCAGGCCGCGACCTTCGCCGAGGCCTTCGCCCGGCTGGTGGACGCCGCCAGCGGCCAGGAATGGGTGAAGGAACTCGTCCAGAGCGTGGGCGGCGTGGCGGTTGCCTGGCAGGACAGCGAATTGTTCGTGAACATTTGCGACCGCATGTCCGGGCGCCTGCTCCCGGACTGGTACCGGGCCACGATCATCGCCTGCTCGCCCCGCTATCTCGCCCGGGTCTGCCCGGCCATGCCCCTGCGCATCTGGACGCACGCCGAGCGTCTGCTCGCGGAAGACCTCGGGACCTCGCATCTCCTGCTGGAGGCGGTCACCCATACGGTGGAGACGGGCAACGCCTCCGCCGACTCGCTGCTCTGGCTGTGGCGGACCGGCGGCCAGCCGGCGCGGCTGCTGGCCAGCGCGACCCTGCTCTTCCGCACCCTGGCCAAACCGATTCGCGGTTCCTATCTCAAAGCCAACCGGGATTTGCGCAAGCTGCTGATGGAGAGCGAGAAATTCCAGCGCCTGATTATGAAGGACGGCGACCCGGAGGCCATCGCCTCGCTGGTGCGCTGCATCAAGCACCTGCCCCTGCTGGATTCCGGCGAGCGCCAGAGCCTGCTCGTCCGCATCGTCCGCATCTTCCCCGAGGCCATGTCCCAGGTCGAGGAGCGCCGCCACGCGCCCGCCCGCCGGGAACTGGACAAACTCACCTCCGTCCGCACCTTCGAGCAGCGCCGGCGCGAACTCGAGGAGATCATCAACGTCAAGATTCCCGCCAACAGCCGCGCCATCGGCCATGCCCGCGAACTCGGCGACCTGCGCGAGAACGCCGAATTCAAGGCCGCCAAGGACGAGCAGGCCTATCTCTCCGCCCGCCGGGGCGAACTGGAGCGGGACCTGCACGAGATCAAGGCCACCACCTTCGACCACATCGTCGTCGGCGACGTGGTCCAGCCCGGCTGCGCGGTGGAACTCAAGCTGGCCAGCGGCGACACCCGGACCTACTACCTGCTCGGCCTCTGGGACAGCGTTCCCGAGAAGCGCATTCTCTCCTACGAGACGCCCCTTGGCCAGGCCATGGTCGGCGCCTCTCTCGGCGACGAGATCACCATGCCCGTCGGCGGCGACGCCGTCGTCGCGGGTATCTCGGAACTGCCGGACGACATCAAGAAGTGGGTGCGGGGGGAGGAATAGGGCCGTCCGGCGCCGCTGCCGCCTCCCAGCCCAGACGACGGACCGCCCAGGCCCCCGCGAGGATGGCCTCGGCGGCGTCGTGCCGGAGCGAGGTGGGGCGTTTGGCACCGCATTCCTCGATGAGGCGGCGGGCCAGGCCGTCGGCGGTCTGCTTGGCGGCCTGGCCGCTGCGCCGTTCCCGCCGGAGCAGGAGTTCCTCGCGCCAGTCCTCGGCGCTGATCTGGAGGACGCGCAGGCCGCGCCCTTCGGCCAGGCTGCGCCAGAGGTCGGCGATGGCCCCGCCGCCCTCGAGGACGAGCACGGCCACGTCCGGCTCCTCGTCCAGCGCCGCGCGCGCGGCGCGGCGCAGGACACCGCGGTTCGGCACATGCTGCGAGCGGTAGCGGTGGAGCCGCCCCGCCTGGTCGAACCAGGCGAGGCCGAAACGCAGGCCCACGTCCACCGCCAGCAGCGAGCCCATCAGAACCGCTCGACGGTGTCCACCAGGGACGAGACCCGGAGCCGGGCGCGCACGTCCGCGAGGCTGGTTGGCTGCCAGGGCGAGAGTTCGATGGTCCGCGACTCGCCCCCGGCCAGGGCCAGGAAGTTGTCGCCGAACCAGGCGTCGGCGTCGGCCAGTTCGAGCCGCACGTAGAGCGCCGGGCGAGCCGCCGTCACCGTGGCCGCGAAGCGGTTCTCCCCGATTTGCTCGACGTTGACTTCGAGGCCGGGGTCGCGCAGTTCGAGGTGCTTGGGCCGGGCGAAGGTCTGGTAGTTGGCCGAGACCAGCTCGTCGCCCTGGAAGAGGCGGGTCCAGAGAATCAGGTCCCGTTCGCCCTGTTCGGCGACGGCGGCGGTGCAGTCCACCACGCCGACCTCGCGGTTGCTCTGGGCCTCGATCCGGGCGGGGAAGTCGCCCGCGCCGAGTTCGTTCCCGGCCAGGTCGGTGAGCCGCCACTCGCAGCGCAGGTCCGCAGTTTCGCGGAGGTGGTTCGAGACATGGACCGCCATGGTCCAGCCCGCCCGGTTCTCGACCATCGAGACCAGCAGGGGCGAGAAGAAGCGCCGGGCGAAGTACTGCAGGGCCTTCCAGCGGCCGAAGACATCGATGCTCGACCAACTGGCGGCGGGCCAGATGTCGTTGATCTGCCAGTAGATCACCCCCATCATGCGCGGCTGCATGCGGCGGGCGTGCTCGCAGGCGTAGCGGATGCACTCGGCCTGGGTCACCTGGGTCATCCACAGGGTGTTGGCCAGCCCGTGGGGCATCTTGAACCAGTCGAGCAGATAGGCGAAAATCTTGCGGTTGCCGTTGGCGCTGCGCTGGTGGTAGTCCATCACGTAGCTGGTGAGGTTGAGGTCGCCGGGGGCGCAGAAGGCGGCGAGGGTGCGCGGCTCGGGGAAGCTCTGGAAGCCGAACTCGCTCATGAACCGGTGGGTCCACTCGCGCTGGTACTCGAAGGGCTTGCCGCCGAACCAGACGTCCCAGCAGTGGGCGTCGCCGCAGGCGGGGTCGTTGAAGTTGCGGCGCGAGCCGTGCGGCGTGTGCGGGCTGCCCGGCCAGTAGGGCCGGTCGGGATCGAGTTCGCGGACGAGCTGCGGCAGCATGACGTCGAAGAGGGCCTTGTAGTCCTCCCAGCTCATGGCCCGCTCGGTCCACTCGTCGTCCACCAGCCCCTGTTCGAGTTCGTTGTTGCCGCACCAGAAGGCGAGGGAGGGATGGCTGCGGAGGCGGCGGATGTTGTCGCGGGCCTCGGCCTCGACGCTGGCCATGAACTCGGGGTCGAAGGCGGGATAGGTGCTGCACGCGAAGATGAAATCCTGCCAGACCAGGAGGCCGCGCTCGTCGCAGACCGCGAAGAAGTCGTCCTGCTCGTAGAAGCCGCCGCCCCAGGCGCGGATCATGTTCATGTTCGCGTCCGCCGCCGCCCCGAGCAGGCGCTCGTAGTCGGCCCTGGTCAAGCGCGGGATCAGCACGTCGGCCGGCACCCAGTTGGCGCCCTTGGCGAAGAAGGCCACGCCGTTGACCACGAACTGGAAGGATTCGCCCCATTCGTCCTTGTGGCGGTCGAGGGCGAGGGTGCGCAGCCCGATCCGCTGTTGCCAGCGGTCGAGCACCTTGCCCTTCGGGTTGACCAGCTCGACGGTGACTTGGTACAGGTGCTGCCCGCCCAGGCCGTTCGGCCACCAGAGCCGGGGATCGGTGACGCGGAGCACCTCCTCGACATAGTCCCCGGTGATTTCCGCGTCGTTGGCGATCACCTCGCCATCCTCGAAATGCACCTGGCAGCGCATCCGCAGGTTCTGGCCGGCGAGGCGCTCGATCTTGCCGCAGACGCGCAGGTCCACCACGCCGTCGTGGTGCTCCTGGCGGACCAGCACGTCGGTCCAGCGGGCCTGCTCGATGCCGAGCAGGCGGATGCCGCGCCAGATGCCGCAGGTCGCGGCCATCAGGCCCCAGTCCCAGCCATAGCTGCACGGCATCTTGCGAATCCAGCTCTTGCCCGCGAAGCGGGGATCGTAGGAGTTCCAGCAGGGCAGGCGGAATTCGGCATTGCGCTCGCAGATGTAGGGAATCGTCGAGCGGAAATAGACGCTGATCAGATTGGTGCCGGGGACGAGGGCGGGCTTCACGTCCACCTCCCAGGTGCGGAACATGTTGTCGGCGTCGAGCACCTCGTGCCCGTTCACCAGCACGGTCGCCAGCGTGTCCAGCCCCTGGCATTCGAGCAGCACCTGCTCGCAGGCCAGCAGGTCGGCCGTCACGGTGAATTCCCGTCGGTAGACCCAGTCCTTCTCCGCCACCCACTGCTGACGCGCCTCGTTGTCCCGCCAGTTCATGTCCTCGATCAGTCCCGCCGCCAGCAGGTCCTGATGGACGGTCCCCGGCACGAGGGCCGGCATGACTTGCTCGGAGTTGGCCTGATGGACCTGCCAGGAACCGCTAAGATCGAGGATTTTCATGGCTCTGCCCCTTTGCAAAAGGTCTGTCGGGGATCGCCGTCCCCACTATCAGTGTATCACGCCGATATGGAATTGACCAAGATTGGCGGTCGCCGTTCATTTTTCGGCCAGGAAAAAGGTGAGGAATCCGTCGCTCGCCCGGTCGGTCACCCGGAGCCCGCAGCGTTCGAGCATGCCTTCGAGCACCCAGTCGAAGGTCGAGTACTCGTCGCGGATGTGGCGGGCGGTCGCCGCCGCCATCTTCTCGCCGCCCTTGGCGGCCAGGTTGCCGACGAAATCGGCGAGGTGGCGGTCGTAGTCGTCGAGGCCGCCGGGAAAGACCACGTCGCGCAGGAAAAGCCGCCCGCCGGGACGCAGGAAGGCGGCCAGCCGCTGGAGGGCGCGGAATTTCCAGAAATCCGGGAGATGGTGCAGGGCGAGCTGGGAGACGATGGCATGCACGGGATCGGGCGGGGCGAAGCCGGCCAGGAAGCCGCCGTCGCCGAAACGGATGTTCCGGATGTTCCGTTCCGCCGCCTTCCGTTTGGCCACGGCCAGCATGGCGGGGGAGATGTCGGCGGCCCAGACCTGCCGGCAGCGCGGCGCGAGGGCCAGGGCGCATTCCCCCGTGCCCGCGCCGATTTCCCATACTTCGGACTCGCGGGTCAGGCCCAGGGCGGCGGCGATCCGTTCCGCCTCGGCGGCCACGTCCCGCACGCTGCCCATGCGCTGGTCGTAGGCTTCGGCCTCCTGGACGGCCGCGTAGTCCGTCCCCACCTGAATGTGCTCGTCATACTGCCACGGTTGCACGGGAGAGTTCCTTTTCAGCGCAGGTACATGCCGCCGTTCACGTCGATGGTGGCGCCGGTGATGTAGCGGCCGCCCTCGCCGCAGAGGTAGGCGACGGCGAGGCCCACGTCACGGGATTTCCCCAGACCGAGGGGGACGCCCGCCGCCAGCTCGGCCACCCCGTCCTCGCCGTGGGTCTGGAACAGCAGCTCGGTCTCGATGATGCCCGGGGCCACGCAGTTCACCGTGATGCCGAGGGGCGCGGCGGTGCGGGCCAGGGTCTTGGTGAAGCCGAACATGCCGCTCTTGGTCGCCGCGTAGTGGACATGGCCGAAGAGCGCGCCCCGGTGGCCGACGATACTGCTGATGTTCACGATCCGGCCCGAGCCCTGCTCGCGCATGACCTCCATCACCGCCTTCGAGCAGAGGAAGCAACTGGTCAGATTGGTCTTGATGATGAATTCCCAGTCTTCGAGGGTGGTGTCGAAGATGTCCTGGGCCTGGGTGGTGCCCGCGTTGTTCACCAGCATGTCGATGCTGCCGAAGCGTTCCTTGGCGGCGGCCACCAGCCGGGCCACGTCGGCTGCGCTGCTCACGTCGGCCTGCACCGCCAGCGCCTTGCCGCCCAATGCCTCGACCTGGGCGCAGACCTCCTCGGCGCTCGCCGCCGCCGCGTGGTAGTTCACCACCACGTTGGCGCCCTGCTCGGCCAGCACCAGGGCGATGCCCTTGCCCAGTCCCCGCGAGGCCCCCGTCACAATCGCCGTCTTGCCTGCCAGTGTGTCCATGTCCGCGTTCCCTGCTCGGTCTTCTTGATTCCCAGCGGTCTGCTGGGTAGAGTGCGTTGCCCGTATTCTAGCAGACCAGCAGGGATTTTGCTTCCCCATGCGCATTGTTCTCGCTCTTCTTTTCGCCGTCGCCTCGCTGGCGGCGGAGCCGGTCCGGCCCGATCCGGGCGACTGGCTGGTCTTCGCCTCGCTCGATTGCGAGGAATGCGCCTGGCTCCGGCTCGAATGCCTGCCCCGCCTCGCCGACCGGCTCGGCCAGGCCCCGCCCCGCACTCTGCTCTTCGCC
>LVAZ01000169.1 GCA_001603055.1 Victivallales bacterium Lenti_02 | reverse complement strand
AGTTCGTCCGCCGCTTTGGCCAGGGCGGCGCGCCGCTCGGCCTCGGCGCGGGTGACCTGCTCGGCGACGAGCCGTTCCGCCAGTTGAGCGGTTTCGGCGCGCTGCCGACGGACGTATTCGGCCGTGTCCAGGCGGGCGCGTTCCTCGGCCTGGCGGGCCTGCTCGTCGGCCCGGGCGACCACGGCGTCGGCCTCGCGCTCGACCGCCAGCATGCGTTGCAGAACGTCGTCCATGCGGCCTATTCCTCGGCGCGGATCAGCGCGATCGCCTCTTCGGGGGTCTTGACGGCGCGCATTTTCTCGGTGAAGCCGGGCAGGGCGAACAGCCGCGAAATCTCGGCCAGGGCCTCGATGTGGGGGCCGGGATTGTCGATTTCCGCCAGGACCAGGAGGACGATGTAGACGGGCTCGCCGTCGAGGGAGTCGTACTCGATGCCCTTTTTGGAGACGCCGAGGGCGATGATGAGGTTGTCGATCTTCTCGACCTTGCCGTGGGGGAGGCCGATCCAGCGGGCGATGCCCGTGGTCATCTTGGCTTCCCGCTCGATCAGCGCCTGCAGGGCCGCGTTGCGGTCCGTGAGCCGCCGCGCCTCGACGAGGAGCTGGACCATCTCCTCGAAGAGTTCCTCCTTGTCTTCGCTCTGCAGGCCGATCTTGACTACCGAGGGCGTAAGCTGTTCAGTCAATCGCATGGGGAAATCCAGTATGGTTCAGGCATGCGCCGCCAGGTTGGCAAGGGTAAGGACGGAAAACAATATAGCGTTTCCCGGGGGTTCGGCAACGGAAACGCGGGGGGAAACGGTTCAGGGCGCGGTGGCGTAGTGGGCGCGGATGGCGTCGAGCAGCAGCCGGGCCTCCGCCTCGTTGCCCAGGACGCTGTGGCGGATGCGGAGCCGGGTGATGGCTTCGCCCTTGCGGTCGGCGGAAATCCAGACGGTGACGTCGTCCATGTCCTTGGCGCGGAGGCTGAATTTGTTTTCGGCCAGGGTGATGGAGGTGTCGGTGAAAGACCGGCTCTCGGCCATCCGGCGGATGGCGGTGGCGACTTCGGAGAAGGGTTTCGCCTCGTAGCTTTCGAGCTGCCCCTTGGTGTAGACGATGCCGCCCGCCGCGCCGGCCGCGCCGGCCAGGATGGCGACGCAGCCGGTGGCAAGGATGGCTCCGGCCAGGCCGGCGAACAGGGTGATGCCTCGGAATGCGCGCATGGTGATGCCTCCGTCTGCGGGGATGGGATTATTCGTCGTCTTCCGCCATGTCGCTGCCGCTGCGGCGGGCTTTGGTCTGGCGGCCGGGGAGAATACCCTTTTTGGTGCCCTCGATGAAGAGGGCGAATTCCTCGACTTCGGGGATGCCGCCGTGGGCGGCGCGGATTTCGGCGAGGGCGTTCGAGCGGTTCAGGCCGCCGAAGAAGTAGGTCTTGATCGAGGCGCGGATGGCCTTGCGGGCCTCGGGCGAGATGCCCGCCCGCTTGAGTCCCACCACGTTCGCGCCCTGGATCTGCTCGAACTGGAGCATGCAGAAGGGGGGGATGTCCTGGGCGAAGCCGTTGCCGCCGCCGACCATGGCCAGCCGCCCGATGCGCACGAACTGGTGGATCAGGCAGGAGGCGCTGACGAAGGCGCGGGGCCCGATCTCGACGTGGCCGCCCACCATGGTCATGTTGGCGATCACCACGCCGTCGCCGATCTGGCAGTTGTGCCCGAGATGGGCGAAGGCCATCAGCAAAACCCCGTTGCCGACCACGGTGGCGCTGCCCTCGGCGGTGCCGCGGTGGATGGTGACGTATTCGCGCAGGACACAGTTCGCGCCGATTTCGGTGCGGGTGGGCGCGCCTTTGTAGTGGAGGTCCTGGGGGGTGTCGCCGATGTTGGCCCCGGTGTGGATCACGGTGCCGGCCCCGATGCTGGTGCAGCCCGACACATGGGCGTGGGGGCCGATCTGGCAGCGGTCGCCGACCCGCACGCCGTCCTCGATGACGGCGTAGGGGCCGATGGTCACGTCGGCGCCGATTTCGGCCTGGGGGGAGACGATGGCGGTGGGGTGGATGCTCATGGTGCGGTTCCCGGTGTCCTTCGCATTCTCCGGCCCGCCAGCCTCCGCGTTCCCGGAGGCGGCGGAATTCTATTCGGCGACGACGCGCCGCCGATTCTTTTTGCCCGCGCGGATCGTGAGCTGCCCGTCCTGCAGATGGTCCGCCGTCACGGTCAGCGTCTCGTCGTCGATCCGCTCGTCGTTAAGATAGCACCCGCCGCCCTTGATGAGACGGCGCACTTCGCCATTCGATTTGGCCAGGCCGGAATCCACGAAGAGTTTGACGACCCAGACGCCGGCGGCGAGTTCGGCGCGGGGGACGGCGAGGGTGGGCAGATCGCTGTCGGTGGCGGCGGTCTGGACTTCGCGGACGCGGCTGGTGGTCTCGATGCTGCCCTCGGGGTCGGCGAAGCCGAACTCGCTGCCGGCCGCGACGTAGGCCTTGGCGGCCTCGGCGAAGCCGTGGGCCAGCAGCGTGGCCTCGAAGGCGAGGATTTCCTTGGCGCGGTTGATGGCCGGGGCGGGGAGCGCCCCCAGGCGCCGGGCCTCGTCCATCGGCAGGCTGGTGAAGAAGCCGAGCAGGCGCGTCACCTCGCCGTCGTCCACGTTGCGCCAGAACTGGTAGTAGTCGAAGGACGAGGTGCGGTCGGCGTCGAGCCAGACCGCGCCCGAGGCGGTCTTGCCGAACTTCTGCCCGTCGCTCTTGAGCAGCAGGGGGAAGGTGGCGCCGAAGGTCTCGGCCCCGAGCATGCGGCGGACCAGGTCGCAGCCGGCCACGATGTTGCCCCACTGGTCCTGCCCGCCGAGCTGGAGGTCGCAGCCCCGGTCCCGCTTGAGGACGTAGAAGTCGTAGGACTGGAGCAGCATGTAGTTGAATTCGAGGAAGGAGAGGCCGGTTTCGAGGCGCTGCTTCACCGATTCGGCGGCGAGCATGCGGTTGATGCTGAAGTGGCGGCCCACGTCGCGCAGGAACTCGATGTAGTTGATGTCCCGGAGCCAGTCGGCATTGTTCACCAGCGCGGCCCGGTCGTCGCTGAAATCGAGGAAGCGGGAGAGCTGGCCCTTGATGGACTCGGCGTTGGCGTCGATCTCGGCGGTGGTGAGGACGGGGCGGGCCTCGGTCTTGCCCGAGGGGTCGCCCACCATGGCGGTGCCGCCGCCCACCAGGGCGATGGCGCGGTGCCCCGCCTGCTGGAGCCAGCGCATGGCCATCACCGGCAGCAGGTGCCCGATGTGCAGGCTGCTCCCGGTGGGGTCGAAGCCGACGTAGAAGGTGACCGGGCCCGCGCCGAGCCGCTGCCGCAGGGCCTCGGCGTCGGTGAGCTGGTACAGAAAACCGCGTTCTTCGAGAATGTCCAGGGCGTTGCGCATGGTGTTGTCGTCTCCCCCGCTCGGCTGGGGCGCCTGATTTCGTGGACAAAAACAAAGCCTGCCTGCGACCCTTGTCAAATCGGGCGCTGGCAGGCTTGTGGGTGCGGATGCGGTCCGGACTAGCCGAGGGTGATGAGCTTGACCTCGACGCGGGTCAGTTCCTGCCGGTGGCCTTTCTTGACCCGGTAGCGCTTCCGGCGCTTCATCTTGAAGGCGATGAGCTTCTTGCCGCGCAGGTGCTCGACCACTTCCAGCTCGACGCAGGCGCCGGTCACGGAGGGGGTGCCGACCTTGAGTTCCTGGCCGTCGTTGACCAGCAGCACGTCGTCGCCGAGGACGATGCTGTCGCCTGGGGCGCCCTCGATGCGGTCGGTCTCGAAGACCATGCCGGGCTCCACCTTGTACTGCTTGCCGGAAAGTTTGATGACTGCGTACATCGTACCGTCTCCGTGTCGGGAAACCACCCGGTTTTCCGGGCGTGGTTGTGTTCTGTGGAATACAAAAGTCGCACAAGATAACGTTCCTCCGGAGGATTTCAACCCTGTTCCGAAGAAGCCGTCGGCGGAACGGCGTTGACAGGGCGTTTCCCGCGCCCATATTGGGCCAACCCAGCCCCAGGAGTCGCCCGTGCACGACGAGTTTCCCGAATCCCCGCCCCCCCCGGTCTGGACGGTTTCCGAGCTGAACCGTCTGGTCAAGGACGTTCTCGAGCAGAGCGTCCGCGCCTTCTGGCTGCGCGGGGAGGTGAGCGACCTGACCATCCACCGCTCGGGGCATGTGTACCTGACGCTGAAGGATGCGGCGAGCCAGGTTTCGGCGGTGTTTTTCCGAGGGGCGGAGACGGCGCGGAATCTGGGGTTGCAGGCGGGGATGGAGGTCGAGGTGCTGGGGCGGCTGAGCGTGTACGAGCCGCGCGGCCAGTACCAGGTGCTGGTGCAGACGCTGCGTCCCGGCGGGCTGGGCGCGCTCCAGCGGCGGTTCGAGGAACTCAAGGAGCGGCTGCGGGCCGAGGGGTTGTTCGATCCCGACCGCAAGCGCCCGATTCCGGAACTGCCCCGCTGCGTGGGCGTGGTGACCAGCCCCCAGGGGGCGGCGATCCGCGACTTCCTGCGGGTGGTGGAGCGGCGCTTCGGCGGGCTGCACGTGCGGATCGCACCGGTGACCGTGCAGGGCAAGGACGCGGCGCGGCAGATCGCCGCCGCCATCCGCGCCCTCAACGACATGCAGGCCTGCGACGTGATCGTGCTGACCCGGGGCGGCGGCAGCCTCGAGGATTTGTGGTCCTTCAACGAGGAGGTCGTGGCCCGCGCCATCGCCGCCTCGGAACTCCCGGTCATCAGCGCCATCGGGCATGAGAAGGATGTGACCATCGCCGACTTCGTGGCCGATCTCCGGGTCGCCACCCCCTCGGCCGCCGCCGAACTGGTGGTCCGGGCCAAGGCCGAGCTGGCCGAGACCCTGCGCGCCCACGCCCGCCGCCTGCAATCCGCCCTCAAACTGCGGCTGGCCACCCTGCGGCGGCGCTTCGAGCGGGCGGCGGGACACCCGATTCTGCGCGAGCCCCTGGGCGTGGTGCGGCGCTACCAGCAGCGGGTGGACGAGCTGGGCGTGCGCCTGGCCAACGCCCAGAGCCGCGTGCTCGCCCTCCGCCAGGCCCGGCTCGAACGGAATGTGGACCGCCTGCGCGCCCTCAATCCCAAGGCCGTCCTCGACCGGGGCTATGCCATTCTGTTCGACGGCCGGGACCGCGCCGTGCGCGATGCCGCCGCCGTCCCCCCCGGCACCCCTCTGCGCGGCGTGCTCGCCCGCGGCGAACTCGAACTGACCGTCCGGGCCAGCCGTCCGGAAGACGCCGCCGAAGCCCGGGAATAGGCACTGGCAATCCGGCTCTTGCGGTGCTTTAGTTCAGGCCTCTTCACCGCAACCCGAGGTATCCGGCATGACGCTCCGCCTGTCCGCACTCTCCGCCCTTCTCTCCCTGGCCCTGCTCGCGGCCGAACCCCGCATCATCCCCATTCCCAACGGCGACTTCGAGCAGGAGCTGGCGGGCTGGACCATCCGCGAGAACGTCCCCATGACCAGCCTGAGCGACGAGCGGGCGGTCTCGGGCAAATACTCGCTGAAAATCGTGGACGCGGACGAGAAGAACGGCTCCTGGGCCTACGCGCCGCGGGTCCCCTTCCAGGGCGCCGCCGCCGTCGCCGTCCGCGGCCAGTATTTCCCGGTGAGCGGCAGCGGCCTGGGCATTTATGTGATCCAGTACAACGCGGCGGGCGAGCGCATCAGCGGCGAATCCCACATCGCCGGCATGGGCGGCAACGAGCGGCAATGGCGACCCTTCTCCCGCACCTTCTACACCCTGCCCGAATGCGCCGAGCTGGAACTCTGCTTCCACAGCTACAGCGCCGCCAGGGTGGAGGGCTACTTCGACGATCTCGAATTCGCCGTCCTCTCCACCGACCTCAAGCCCCCATGGGAGGGGACCTACAAGCTGACGAAAGACGACGCCCTCACCCCCGCCGACGTGCTCGGCCCCGACGGCATCGTCTATCCGAACTGGACCCGGGTCGGCGTGGACGGCGGGATTCCCCAGGTGGCGGTCGCCGCCACCATCGAGCAGTTCGGCGGGCGGGCCGACGACGGCGCGGACGACTCCGCCGCCCTGGCGGCGGCCTGCGAGCAGG
>LVAZ01000168.1 GCA_001603055.1 Victivallales bacterium Lenti_02 | reverse complement strand
AGCCTGTACTACGAACAAAAACCATTGTCCGCGCGGCATCTCGTTCGTAGTACGGCCTTTAGACCGCTTTGTTGCGCTCCAAGAGCAGGCTGAAGCCTGTACTACGAACAAAAACCATTGTCCGCGCGGCATTTCGTTCGTAGTACGGCCTTTAGGCCGCTTTGTTGCGCCCCAAGAGCAGGCTGAAGCCTGTACTACGAACAAAAACCATTGTCCGCGCGGCATCTCGTTCGTAGTACGGCCTTTAGGCCGCTATGTTGCGCCCCAAGAGCAGGCTAAAGCCTGTACTACGAACAAAAACCATTGTCCGCGCGGCATTTCGTTCGTAGTACGGCTGTCAGCGGGTTGCGCCGGGTACAAGAAGGGGTGTAGCCGGAACCGGGAATCGGAGTGGCCAGTTCGCCGGGCGCTTCCCTGGCGAGCGGTGCGCGCGCGCGTTACAACCCGGCGACCTGCCCCGTCGGTAGGCCTTCCTTGTTTCCCAGGTCCCTACTTGCCGTAGACGTCCTTGGGATCGAAGACGCGCTCGCCGACGACCTTCAGCTCGCCGTCCTCGACCTTGCGGAAGAAGCAGGAACGGTAGCCCTCGTGGCAGGCGGCGTCGCCGACCTGATCGATCTTGAAAATCACCGTGTCCTCGTCGCAGTCCACCAGGATTTCCTTGACGAGCTGCACGTTGCCCGAGGACTCGCCCTTGACCCACAGTTTCTTCCGCGAGCGCGTCCAGTACGTCGCCTTGCCGGTTTCGAGGGTGTGCTTCCAGGACTCTTCGTTGATGTAGGCGAGCATCAGCACCTCGCCGGTCTGCCAGTCCTGGGCGATGGCCGGAATCAGGCCGTCCGCGCTCTTTGAGAAGTTGAGTTGGACCATGACGTCGTTTCCTATCTGTTCGCGGTGAGGAATTTGTCCGCCTCGTTCGCGGCCATGACCCCGTAGTTCACGGTGCCCAGCCAGCCGGACATGATGATGCCGACGGAACCGGTGTGGAACAGCCCCCCGATCTGCTCGTGGAGGTTCATGCTGTAGCGGAGTCCGTCGAACTTGGTGCCGAAGGAGGCGCCGTTGCGGTGCAGGGTGTAGCGCTGGAAGGTCTTCGGGGTGGCGGCCTCGGTGTAGTCGCAGATGGCGCGGATGTCGGGAACATAATTCTCGAGGGCGGCGAAGGTGTCCTCGATCAGCGCCTCCTTCGCGGCCCGGTACTCCTCCTTCGAGTAGCCCGCCCAGTCGTCGTACCAGCCGTTCATCGAGGCGACGATGGTGTACTGGTCGGTGCCGGGACGGATCGCGGGATAGTAGACCGAGTAGGTCCGGCTGGTGACCTTCCGCGCGCAGATGGCGGCGGAGTCGAAGACCGGATGGGTCGAGGTGAAGAGCAGGTCGCCGATGTCCGCGAGCCGCTCGCCGGGACGGATGCCGAAGTACACCTGGCACGAGCTGTTGCTCACCCGCACCTGGCGGAAGCCCGCCAGGTATTCGGCGGCGAAGTGCTCCTCGCCCACCAGGTCCTGCACGGTGTTCAGCAGATTCCCGTTCGAGATCACGGCCTTGGCCCCGATCTCCTTGCCGTTGATCACGACCCCGCGCACCCGGCCGCCGTCCACGATGATCCGCTCGACCAGGGCCCGGGTCGCGATCTCCGCCCCGTTGGCGCGCAGCTCCGCCGCCATCATGTCGAGCATCAGATCGGTGCCGCCGATGAAGGTGTAGACCCCCTTGCTCATGAAGTTGCCGAACACGATGCCGTAGCTGATGGCCGGCTCGTCCAGAGTCGAGCCGTTGGCGTAGGTGATCGGCTCCATGAGCAGGCGCCACACGTCGGGACGGTCCGGAAAATGACGCTGGAACAGACTCCGCGTCGGCTCGGACTGGTCGTCGTAGTAGTTCATCGACTTGAGTTCGGCGAAGAACCCGTCCACCTGCGCGCGGGGCACCCGGAAGGTCTCGGTCAGATGCCGCGTGAAGTCCTCGGTGTCGAAGGTCGTCGTCAACTGGAACTGGGGGTTGTCGAAGACGATCTTCTTCACCTGGGAGATGCGGTCGGAGAAGCCCTTGCCCCAGTATTTCCGGAAGCTCTTCTGCATCCCCACGGGGAAGCCGTGCAGGGCCACGTCGAAGATGTGATGCCGGCGCCGGAAGTAGGTCGCCAGACCGCCGAGCTGGAAGTGCTGCTCGGCCAGCAGCACCCGGTAGCCGTTGCGGGCCATGATGTTGGCGGCCGTCAGGCCGCCCAGGCCGCTGCCGACGACGACCACGTCGTAGTTTTCCTGCATGCGCGATTCACCTGCTGACACGTCGGTTCGTGGATGGTCGCGTACTATAGCGCCAGCCCTTCCCCCCGTCACGGGCGAAAGCGGCGCCTAGTGCTCTTCCGTGCCCAGGTTCAGCAGTTTCACGTTGATTTCCGGGGCCAGGGGCTCGGGCACCAGCACCAGCAGCGTGTCTCCCAGCATGATCTCGGCATGGCCCTTGGGAATATGCTCCTCCTCGCCCCGGCGGATGCCCACCACCAGGGCCTCGGCCGGCCACGGCACATCCTGCACCAGCCGCCGGTCGAGGAACGAGCCTGCGCACACCGGAATCTCGAGTATCACCTTGCGCGCCTCGCCGTGCGCCAGCGCGGGATTCCGGGTGAGCATCCGCTGCAGCAGCACGTCGTACACCGGACGGGAATGGATGAAGTCCGCCATCACATACGAAACCATGCAGATGCCGACCAGCCCCGAGAGGTGGTTCAGGTTGCCGCACATCTCGAGCACCAGAATGCTGCCCGTCACCGGCGCGCGCACGATGCTGGTGAACTGGGCCGCCATGCCGAGAATCATGAAGTTCAGCAGATGCTCGGGACCGATCAGCCCCTGCATCAGCAGAAAACCACCGAATATCCGGCCGATCAGGGCGCCCATCAGCAGCAGGGGCAGGAATATCCCCCCCGGCGTCGACGAGCCGTAGCAGAACACCGTCAGCAGCACCTTCAGCACCAGCAGCAGGCAGAGATGGCGCAGCGAAGCGTCGGTGTCCCCCAGCGACTCGATCATCTCGTGACCCCCGCCGGTGACCTCGAAAAACCAGATGCCGATGAAGAACGAAACCAGCAGCGGCGGCACCGGCCGCAGAACCCGGGGAATCCGCGCCTTCACGTACAAGTCCTGGAGGAGATAGAGCAGCCGCTTGAACACATCCCCGCTGAAGGCCACCAGAATCCCCAGCACCACAATGTAGGGGAACAGACGGTGGGGCAGCGCCTGGACCGCGTGGAAGTCGAACACCGGCTTCAACCCGAAATAGCGCCCGGCCACCAGATCGGCGGACAGCGAGGCCCCCATCACGCACATCAGCATCAGGGGCGAGAGCGTCTTGTGCAGCTCCTCGAGCACGAAGATGACCCCGGCCAGAGGCGCGTTGAAGGCGGCGGCGACCCCGGCGGCCGCCCCGCTCGAAACCAGAAACTTGCGCTCGACCTCGGGCCGCTTCGACACGCTCAGCACCCCCTCGCCCACAAAAGCCCCCAACTGGACGCTCGGCCCCTCCCGCCCCAGCGAC
>LVAZ01000167.1 GCA_001603055.1 Victivallales bacterium Lenti_02 | reverse complement strand
ATGACCAATCTCGCCCTCGCCCCGGAACTGGTCGCATGCGCCCTCGACCACATCACCGACTTTTTCGCCGAACGGCTCCGTCGAATGCTTGAAACAGCCGGTTCAGCCATAGATATGATCTTTCTCGCCGACGATCTGGGCAGCCAGACGGGTCTGCTGCTCTCCCCGACCATGTACCGCGCCATTCTCCAGCCCTCCCACCGTCGCCTGACCGAGACCATCCACCGCCACGCACCCCACGCCAAGGCCGTTTTCCACAGCGACGGTGCCGTCTTCGAGGTGATTCCCGATCTCATCGCGGCGGGAGTCGAGGTGCTCGAAGCCGTGCAGACCGACGCCGCCGGGATGGACCCGGCCCGTCTCAAGCGCGAGTTCGGCCGGGACCTCTGTTTCCACGGCGGCATCAGCGTGCAGCAGCTCCTGCCCCGCGCGGACGCCGCAACGGTCGAACGGGAGTGCCGCTCCCTCGCCCGGATTCTCGGTGAAAGCGGCGGCTACATCGCCGCCCCCGCCCATGCCGTCCAGATGGGAACCCCGCCGGAAAACGTCGAGGCCATGCTCCGCGCCCTCGGCCGCCGCTGACCGGGCTTTTCCAGCGTTCCGGACTTTCCAAGTAGGCACCGGGGTGCTAGGTTCTCCCGTCGGCCTTCCCTTCCCCGAACCATGTCTCCAGCCTGCCGGGCGAGGTGCTCCATGCGGAACCTGGCGCGTAAATTGAACATCCCCTTGCTGGTATCCCTTGTGGTGGCCCTGAACGGGTTTGTGAACCTGGCCACGGGGTTGCTTCCTCTGCTCGGCTGGAGCGCGGAGCTGGAAAAGGTAACGGGAACCCTGCACATCTCTCCGGCCCTGCGCACCAGCGGGGCGGTATCCATCGGTCTCGGGCTCTTCCTGATCTTCCTGGGCAAAGGGCTGTTCGAGCGCCGCCGCCGCTCGTGGCGGGTTTCGCTGGTGGTTCTGACGGTTCTCATAGCCAACAGCCTTCTCCGCGGGGCTCCCCACACCTCGATCCTTTCGTTGCTCCTGCTGGTGGCCCTGGTCGTCTACCGCCGCCAGTTCTGCATGCCTCCGATCGTGGCCCTCGGCTACGCCCAGATCGTCGCCCTCGCCTCGATTGCCTTCGCCCTCGCCTACGGGGTCGGCGGCAGCTATCTCCTGCGCGACGACATCGGCGGGGTTGCCACCTGGAGCGATGCGGTGTATTTCTCCATCGTGACCTACAGCACGGTAGGCTACGGGGACATCACTCCGCAGAGCGAAAACGCGAAACTGTTCGTTTCCTCGATGATCCCCATCGGCCTGGTGGCTTTCGCCACCGCGCTGACCGCACTGGTGGGGCCGGAGGTGGAACGCCGAATGAAAGGGGTGCTCAGCATCATGCAACGATTCCAGAATCTCAGCGACCATGTCATTGTCTGCGGCTACAGCTCGGTTTCCGAAACCGTGCTCTCCGAACTGGCCAAGACCAACGCCACCTGCCTGGTGATCGAGAGCCGGGTCGAATTCGGCGAACTGCTCCGCGGCAAGGGCTACGAGGTGCTGGCTGGCGACCCCACCCACCGGGACACCCTCCAGAACGCCGGATTGGCCAACGCATCGGCCCTGGTCTGCTCCCACGACACGGACTCCCACAATCTGCTCATCGCGATCACGGCCAAGGAAATGCGCGACGAGGCCAAGCGCCGCAAACCGCGCATTTTCGTCCGCATCGAGGACGAGGAGAACATCCCCAAAGCCATGCGCGTCGGGGCCGACGAAGTCATCTCCCCCTCCACCATCGGAGGGCAGTTGATCGCCCAAAAGGTGATCGAGAACCAGAAACAGGGCTGACCGTCCGCCCGGGTGACCGCATGGAATTCCTCCAGGAAATGACCGCCGAGTTTCTCGAATGGCTCTTCGCCTTCCTCCCCAATCTGGGCAAGGCGCTGCTCATCTTCGTGGTCGGGCTCTATATCGCCAGCCTCGCCCGGCGCCTCGTCCAGCGCACCGGCAACAAGCTCCACTGGGACAGCACCCTGGCCGCCTATCTCGGCAACACCAGCCGCTACGTGCTGATCACCATCTTTCTCGTCGCCGCCCTCAACAAAGCCGGTTTCCCGGTCAGTTCCCTCCTTGCCGCCATGGGCATCAGCGGGGTCATCATCGGCCTCGGCGTGCGGGCGGAAATCGCCAACTACTTCGCCGGGGTCATGATGCTGGCCGCCCGGCCGTTCCGCCAGGGCGACCTGATCGAATTCGGCCCACCGCCGCAGATCGGACTTGTCCGGGAAGTCTGCATGACCTACACCGCCCTCGACACCCTCGACAATGTCCGCATCGTCATCCCCAATGCCGTCCTCTGGCGCAACCGCATCTTCAATTTCTCCACCCACGACCGCCGCGCCATCCGCATCCCCATCACCATCCCCTACGACGTGAACGTGGACTGGGTCCGGGACATTGCCCTCGATGTGCTCGCCCGCCACCCGGCGGTGCTGAACGACCCCGCCCCCGCCTTCAGCATGTCCGACGTCACCGCCAACGACGTCCGCGCCCTGCTGGTGGCCTGGAGCAGCGTCGATTCCATGAACATCTTCGGCGACGTCATCATCCAGATGCGCAAGGAACTGGCCGTCGCCGGTCTTGCCGTCACCGTGCCGGGCAAAGACGTCGACCTGAAACGGGAGGAATAACCATGCCGGAAGAAACCCCGCACACCGACATGGCCGGGCTGACCGCGCGCCTCTCCCTGCGCCCGGCGGAAGTCTATCGCGAAGTGAAGGCCGGCAAGCTCAAAACCACCATCGTCGAGGGACGCACCCTCTTTGCCGAAGCCGACATCAAGGCATTCGAGGAAAAGCGGGACGCCGAACGCAACGATCTGGCCGACGAATTCACCAAGTGGCACGAGGAACTCGCCCCGCCGCCACCGCCCGAAACCGAGGAAGCCAAACCACCCGAACCGCCCAAGCCAGACCCCGTCGCCCAGGCTCCCGCCCTGGCCGACCGCCTCCTCCTCCACGCCTTCCGCAGCGGTGCCCTCGGTGTCCATCTCGATCCGGTCGAGAACGGTTTCCGCGCGCTCTACCGCCGGGACGGCGGGCTGGACGAGCGAGGGCGTTTTTCGGCGCGCCTCGGCGAACTCCTCCGCCAGGCCCTGAAGGTCAAACTCGGCAAGCCCGACCCGGTCACCCAACCCGTCGCGGCCCTCGCCAAGATCGACCACGAAGGGCAGGCCATCCAAGTCCAGGGCACCATCGCCTCCACTCTCCTGGGCGAACATGTCCACCTGCGTTTCCGCGATCCCCGGAAAAAGGACGGACTCGAAGATTTGGGGTACACGCCCGAACAGGCCGTCGCCGTGCGCAAATTGCTCGACGGGCGCGCGGGCGTCCTGCTTGTGGCCGGTGCCGCCGACCCCTTCGCCAGCAGGCACCGGCTCGGCCTGGCCGACATGCTGGCCGCCGGCAACCGCCTCGTCGTCTCCCTCGAACATCGGGTCCATTTCAAGTCCGAAATCCTCGTCCAGTTGGCTCTGCCCACCGGCGAGGGGGCCGAATTCGCCCCGCTGCTGGCTGCGGCCCTGGCCATGTCGCCCGATGTGCTTTTCCTCGACGACGTGCGCACCGCCGAGGAGGCAAAGGGGCTGTTCGAGGCGGTCGCGGCAGGGGTCACCGTGGTCGCCCAGCTCCGTTCCCCCGGCAATGCCGACGCCCTGCTCCGCATGGTCGAGTTCGGGATTGGCAAGGACGTGCTGGCGCGGGACCTGCTCGGCACCGTCGCCCGGCGCAGCCTGCGCCGCGTCTGCCCCACCTGCGCCGGCCTGCGCCCCCTCGATCCCGGGGAAGCCGCCCTCCTCCGCGCCGAACCCGGAACCACCGTCGCCGAACCCAAAACCTGCACGGAGTGCGGGGACGGCTTCCGCGACCGCCGCATCCTCCAGGACATCTGGGTGAACACCCCGGAAATGTCCGCGCTCGTCGCCAGAATCGAGCCCCCCGCCCAGGAACTCCGCGCTTGGGGAAGCAAGGCCGAGCACGGCATCGCCAACGCCGCCCGGACCGCCGTCCTCGACCGCGAAATCGCCCTCGCCGACGTTGCCAACCTCCTCGGGAGCTGAAGCCCCTACGGTTTCCGGCGACGGAATCCGGGGGGAAAGAGAACCCAGGCGGCGACGACCAGCAGCCCGAACAGGGTGTACACCAAAACGAAGACCCAGGGCGGGGCCTCGTAGTACAGCAGGCGCTGGAGCCAATGCTCGATGAAACTGCCATGATAGGTCGGCGAGCCGATTTTCGCGCGCAGCCACATCTCGATGTCGGTGAGGGGGCAGATCACCCCCAGCCAGGACTGCACCGCCACCAGCGCCACCAGCGCCAGGTGCACCAGCCGGAAGCGAGGGCCGTTCACCCACCGCCAGCCCCGCCAGTTGCCGACAAACACCAGCAGCAGACCGCCGACCACGAAGACCACCACGGCCACGTGCAGGGTCAGCACCGCATCGGCCAGGAGTTGGAGGAAAAAGTCGCGCGACATGGGCGGAGCCTCGGCTACGGCAGTTCGTCCAGCCGGAATTGCCGGAAACGGACCTGCTTCCGGCAGTGGGTGTAGGTCGTGGCCACGCCCCCCGGCACCGCGATCACCGCCGGATAGGAATATTCGCCCGGCTGATCCTCCAGCACCAGCGGCACCGACCAGTTCGCCCCGTTGTCGGCGGACAGCATCAGGTGCAGGGGCGTGCGCGGCCCCCAGTTCTTCCCGACCGGGTTGAAGACCAGAGCCACCCGCCCGTCCTCCAGCCGGGTGGCGTCCAGCCCGCTGTTGTTGTTCGGCAGATCGGTGGCGACGGGGTCCGTCCAGGTGCGCCCGTAGTCGGCCGAATCGGTCCGGTAGACCTGACCCTCGCTGCTGCGCATGAGGGCATGCACATAGCCGGGGACGGATTCCCAGACGGCGGGCTGGATGATACCCCTGCCATCGGGCAAACCCGGCAGGGCGACGGCGGCGGCATGGACCCAGCGATCCGCGCGCGGGGCATAGACCTCCATGCGGCATTCCCAGCCCGGCTCGGTCGAACTGCCGCAGAGCCATTCGCCGTTGCTCATCCGCACGGGCTTGTTCTTGATCGGACCGAGAAAACCGGCGGGCAGGAGGCTCGGTGGCCCGTAGGTCCGCCCACCGTCGGATGACCGCACCACCAGCGACTCCCAGGCAGGCACGTTCACCCCGCGCCGGTAGAACAGAAACAGCTCGTCCCCCTCCGCGAACAGCACCGGATTCCACAAGGCGCGGGCGCAGCCGACCACAATCCGGGGCGTCGACCACGCCGCTCCGTCCCAGCGGGACTGCCAGATGTCCACATCCGGATGGCTCTCCTTGGTCCCCGCGAACCAGGCGCATACCAGCGCCCCGTCCGCCAGCCGCACCACCGTCGAGGCGTGGCAACTGGCGAAATACCGGTCTTTCTCGAACACGAACATGGCAGGTTCCCTTCTACATGAAACGGGAAAAATCCGTCCACGGTGCGGTGCCGGGAACGGGGGCGACGAAATGGCAGGTTTCGCGCTCGCCGACGGGATGGGGGATGCGCAGTTTCCAGTGGTGGAGGGCGATGGCTCCCTCGGGCAGGGTGGCGCGGGAACCGTAGGTGGTGTCGCCGACGATGGGCCAGCCCGCGTGGGCGAACTGGACGCGAATCTGGTGGTAGCGGCCGGTCAGGAGGTCGATGCGCAGAAGACTGCGGCCCTTTTGGCTGGCCAATACATGGTAGTCGAGCTGGGCGGGTTTGCCGTCGGGATGCACCCGCGCCCGGTGGGAATCGTGGACCAGCCGGTCTTCGAGCCGCCCCTCCCGGCGCGGGGGCACGCCGCCCACGATGGCCAGATAGGTCTTGGTGCAGTCTTTGCTCCGCTGGCTCGCGTTCAATCGGGAAAGGGCCTTGCTGGTGCGGGCAAAGAGGACCACGCCGCTGACCGGACGGTCGATACGGTGGACGGCTTCGAGAAATACCTCGCCCGGTTTCGCGAACTCCTCCTTGAGCCACGCCTTGGCCCGGCCTTCGAGGCTGTCCGCGTGAACGTCCGAGGGCTGGGTGACCAACCCGGCGGGCTTGTTCGCCGCCAGCAGGTGGTTGTCGAGAAAGAGAATCTCGATGCCGGCCATTCTCAGCGGCTCCAGACCGCGAAGGTGCCGGAGGGGACCGGCAGCACGTCCTGCCCCTCGCCCAGCACCATCTCCCCGGCTTCGACCCTGCCGCCCATGCCCGCCATGCCCTGGGTGAGCAGGTGGTTCAGAACCAGGGGAGTGTAGCCGGGCGTGTGGCAGGAGAGGAAGACAAACCGCGACTTGGGGGAAAGCACGTCCCGGCACTGGGCCAGAATGTCCAGCAGGTGGTCGTCGATCTTGAACAATTCCTGATTTTTGCCGCGCCCGAAACTGGGAGGATCGAGGATGATGCCGTCGTAGACGCTGCCCCGGCGCTTCTCCCGGATCAGGAATTTCTGCACATCGTCCACGATCCAGCGCACCGGGGCGGCTCCGAGCCCGTTCAGGGCCGCGTTCTCCCGCGCCCAGGCGACCATTTTCTTCGAGGCGTCCAGGTGGCAGACCTGGCAGCCGAGGCGGGCGGCGGCAAGAGTCGCCCCGCCGGAGTAGGCGAACAGGTTCAGAACCGAGGTGTTCCGGTTCCGCTCCCGGTCCTCGCCCAGAAAGTCCCGCAGCCAACGCCATGAGCGCAGATGCTCGGGAAACACCCCCACATGGCCGAAATCGGTGGCCTGCAAACGGAAACGAAGGCCATCGATGGCCATTTCCCAGGCCTCGGGCAGCGGGCGGCGCAGTTCCCAGGCATTCCCCTGCTCGCGCCCGAAACGGGCATCCGCCCGCCCCCATTCCCGTTCCGGCAGGCCCGGACGCCAGACCGCCTGGGCGCAGGGACGGTCCAAAACCACCGGCCCGAACCGCTCCAATTTGCGCCCGTTTCCCGCATCCAGCAGACGATAGATCGTTTCAGTCAAGACAGCACTCCATGATAGGGAAAAACACAATGGGTAGGCACCGTTACTATGACGTGCGGAAGCCTCCGGCTCAATTCCCGCCATGCTGTCCAGCCAGCCAAAAAGAAAACGCATGGTCGGCAACGGTTCGTGCCGACCATGCGTTGCTGCACTGGTCGTCGTCAGTCGAGCAAATCGAAATAGCGGTCGGTCGGGGTCTGGTCGTAGAAGAACTGGCGGGTCTTGGTGGCGGCGCCATGCCCGTCCACCCAGCCCACGTTGCACATCGAGGAGTGCAGGCCGCGGGGACGCTGGTAGTAGGCGGGGTCACCGGGCACCGGGTCCACGCTCTCGTCGGTAGCCTCGCCGGGGAAGTTGGGGGGAGTACCAAAATCGCTAGGCTTGTCCACGTGCTCGTCGAAATAGGCGCTGCCCGAGGAGTTGGTCGTCTTTTTGACATCGCAGGCCAGCACGGTGGCGGAGGGAGCCCGGATGCCGGTGATCTTGGTGGAGCCGCCGAAATCCTGCATGTAGCCATAGGTGATACTCGTGCCTTGGGATGCCGCCGGACAGTAGAGCACCTCGCGGCTGTTCAGATAGGGTTGCAGCCGCCCGCTGAACAACGAGCTGTACCCGTCCCAGCGATTGGGCATGGTGTCGTTGAAATCCTGCACATACATGACGATCGCGGTGTTGATCTGCTTGATGTTCCCCATGCAGGTGATGGCCCGCGCCTTCTCCCGCGCCTTGGACAGGGCCGGCAGCAGCATGGACGCGAGAATCGCGATGATCGCGATCACCACCAGCAGCTCGATCAGGGTGAAACGCAGTAGCCAGGCACGTCGCTTCATGTCCGTCATGGAAAAGTCTCCTTGATTTCTCAGACAACCTCCGGAACACCGAACAGCACTCACACCATGAGAATAAGATGAAGGTATGGCGGGAAGATGCAAGCCGCCGGTTCCTCCATGCGGACAATTCGTTTGCATGGGAGAAATCCCGGAGTATAGTTCCAAAAATATCGAATCGATGCATGGCTCGACTCCGCGGCGAGGGTTCGTCCTGACCCTGAGAGCAACCGGCCGGCAGCGCCTTCCGCGCCGCCCCGGTCCCTCGCCCGGACCGGGGCGGCGCTTTTTTTGGAGCAGGCGACATGGGCAAACGAATCGGCGTCATCGCCATCCTCGTCGAAGGCCGCGGCGAATCGGTGCGGCGGGTCAACGACCTGCTCAGCCAGTTCGGCGAGATCATCATCGGCCGCCTCGGCATTCCCTACCGGGAACGGGGCCTGAACGTCATCTCGATCACCGTGGAGGGCACCACCGACGAGGTGGGCTCCCTGACCGGCAAGCTGGGCATGCTGCCCGGCGTCACCACCAAATCCCTGTTGTTGACCAAGTAGCGAGTTCGTACCACCCGTCTGCGGCGAGGGTTCGTCCTGACCCGAAGGATGCGGCTGGCGACCACGGCAAGCGCCGTTCGCCACTGCCTGACGGGAATCCCAACCGGGGGCCGTGCCCCCCACAGCGAGAAAGGCAGAAGGCAGTGAAGCGACACAGCGGAATCCAATGGGCCCTGGCGGGCCTCCTGGCCCTCCAGGCTCTCCGGGCCGGGGAGGACGTGATCCAGCAGGAGGAGATGGTGGTCTCGGCCCGGGGCCGGGAAACTCCCATCTCCCGGACTCCCGGCGGCATCGGGCTGGTGGACACGCGGGACATGCTCATGACCCAGCCCCTCAGCCTGACCAACACCACCCGCCGCATCCCCGGCGTCGAAAAATCCTCCGACGGAGCCTGGGGGTCGGAAATCAACATCCGGGGGCTCGACCGGAACCGCATCGTCTATCTGATCGACGGTGTGCGCATCAACACCGCCACCGACCTCGCCGCCCAGTTCGGCCTGATCGACCCCAGCGACATCGAGCGGGTCGAGGTGCTCAAAGGCCCCATCAGCGCCCTCTATGGCTCCGGCGCCATCGGCGGCGTGGCCAACGTCGTCACCCGGGGCGCCGATTTCACCGACACCCCCGAATGGCACGGTGGCCTGAGCCTGTCCTACGGCACCAACCCGCGCGGCATCGGCACCCACGCCTTCAGCAGCTACTCGGACGAACAGTTCTGGCTCTTCGTCTCGGGCAACTTCCGCGACCGGGGCTCGTACAAGAACGCCGACGGCGACCGGATTCCCAACAGCCAGTTCGACGACTGGTCCGGGCGGCTCCGTCTGGGCTGGAAGTGGGACGAGGCCAACGTCACCGAAGTCTCCTATCTGCGCTATCAGGGCAATGACATCGGCATCCCCGGCAAGGGGCTGGCCCTGCTGCCGAACGACAACCGCCACCTGACCTATCCCGACACCAGCCTGCAACTGCTCAGCCTGTCCCACATCATCCTGCCCGATCCCGAGTTCTGGACCGAATCCCGGCTCCAGCTCTCCTTCACCAAGATCGAGCGGCGAGCGCGGTTCGACAACCTGCCGGTGGGCGCGCCCCCCGCCTATCCGGTGCTGATCGAGAGCGCCGCCGACCATCGCACCTTCGGCGCCAACTGGCGGAACACCATGGAATTCGGCGACCACACCCTGGTCTGGGGAATCGACTGGTGGCTCTGGAAATACGACGGCAACCGCAAGCGCCACCTCTACCGCGTGCCCTTCGATGACATCCTGGTCCTCGAAGACATGCCCCTGGCCGACTCGACCCAGTCCTCGACCGGCATCTTCATCGAGGACGAATGGAAGCTCACCGAGACCCTGACCCTCAACCTCGGCGGGCGCATCGACCGCATCGTGGCGCAGACCGAGGACAACACCAGCGATCCCAGCGGTCGCGCCGTCGAGGCCTCCTACCGCGATTTCAGTTGGACAAGCCATGCCGGGCTTGCCTGGGAGTTCCGCCCCAAATGGACCGCCACCCTGCTGGCGGCGACCAGCTACCGCACCCCGGACATGATGGACCGTTTCAAATACATCACTCTGGGCGGCGGCGGCACGCTCTACGGCAATCCCGACCTCGATCCCGAGCAGAGCCTGTTCTTCGAGGCGGGCCTGCACTACCACGGGGAGCGGGTCCGCGGCTCCGCCTCGGCCTTCCTCAATCTGGTGGACGACCTCGTCATGCCCATGGTGGAGGGGGCCGGTCCCGACGAGCGCATGCAGAATGTGAGCAAAGCCGAGTACCAGGGCTTTGAACTCGAGGGCGAATGGCGCTTCGCCCCGCAGTGGGCCGCCTACGCCACCCTGGCCTACGTCGAGGGCCGGGACAAGACCGGCGACGAGTATCTCCGCTTCGTGCCGCCGATGAACGGTCTGCTCGGCGTGCGCTTCGACCAGGGCGAAACCGGCTTCTGGGGCGCGCTGGAGCTGGATTGGGCCGCCCGGCAGGACCATACGCCCAAAGGCGTGCCCAGCAACAGCAGTTGGATGACCCTCAACGCCCGACTCGGCTACCGCTTCACCGTCGGCGCCACCCGCCAGGAATTCATCCTCGCCGCCGAAAACCTGGCCAACGCCGACTACACCAACTACCTCTCTACCAGCCGGGGCGTCGAACTGCGCGAGCCCGGCGTCAACGCCACCGCCACCTGGCGCATGGAATTCTAGTTCCCCGCCCAACCCCCGCCCCGGAAGACGGCCCCCGTTTTCCGGGGCGACCCGTTGCGCCGCCCGATTCCGCGTCTACGTTGCCGCCAGATTCACCGGCAAGGAGCACGGCAGATGGCTGAGGCACAGGTTCTTCTTCGCGGCGGCATGGTCTACGACGGCACCGGCAGTCCGGGAATCCCCGGCGATGTGCTCGTCGTCGGGGAACGGATCGAGGCAATCGGGCCGCTCGGCGACGTGCCGGACGCGGCCGTGATCGACGCCGCGGGCTGCTGCGTGGCCCCCGGTTTCATCGATCCCCACAACCACGCGGACCACGAGGTGGAAGGCGGAATTCTCGCCCATCCGCTGGCGGACAATCTGGTCCGCCAGGGCATCACCACCATCGTCTGCAACCAGTGCGGCGGGGCCACCTTCCCGGTCGGCGACTTTCTGGACCGTTTCGGCACGGTCGGCGCGGTCACCAATGTGGCCATGCTGGCCTCCCACGGCAAAACCCGGAATCTGGCCCTGAAGGCGGCCGGCGGCAAAAACGGTCCCGAGATGTGGCAGACCATGCGCAACCTGCTGCGCGACGAGATGGAGGCGGGCGCGCTGGGCGTCACCACCGGCATCATCGGGGTCACCTGCGAACGCATCCCCACCGAGGAGCTGGTCGAAGCCGGGCGGGCCGTGGCCCCCTACGGCGGGGTCTACGCCTCCCACATCCGCGACGAGGGCGAATACGGCCGCCATCTCGACGCCATCGGCGAAGTGGCGACCGTGGCCCGCGAGACCGGCGCCAAGGGCCATGTCTCCCATTTGAAACTCTGGGGCCACCCGAACTGGGGACGGACCGACGAGGTGCTCGCCATCTTCGAGCGCGCCCGGCGCGACGGGGCGGTCCTCCTGGCCGACCAGTATCCCTACATCGGCGGCTACCGGGGGTTTTTCAGCCTGCTCTGGGACAAGCAGGCCAAGGGCACCAACGACCCTGCCTGGCGGGCGGCGGCCGAGGCCGAGGTCCGGCGGCAACTGGACCTGCTCGGCGGTCCCGAACGGCTCTACATCTCCTCCCATGAGAAGAACGATCCTCTGGACGGATTGACCATCGGCGAGGCGGCGAATGTCCTCTCCCTGCGTCCCGAGGAAGTGGTGCCGGAGCTATTCTGGCGCGAGCCCCGGCCCCGGCTGTCCGCTTTTTTCCTGGCCATGCGCGAGGAGGATGTGCGCACTTTCATGACCTCCGAATTCACCATGGTCGGCACCGACAGCCACGTGCGGATTCCCGGCTCCGGGGCCAGCCACCCGCGCAATTTCGGCGTCTATCCCCGCCTGCTGGGAAAATATGTGCGCGAGGAGGAGGTCATGGACCTGCCCCGGATGATCCGGCGCATGACCTCGCAGGTGGCCGAGCAGTTCGGCATCGCCCGGCGCGGCCAGATCAGAAAGGGCTTCCAGGCCGATCTCGCCGTCTTCGACCCCGCCACCGTGCGCGACCGCTCGACCTGGCGCAACGGCTATGCCTACCCGGTCGGCATCCGCCACGTCCTGGTGAACGGCGGCGTGACCGTGCGCGACGGCCTCCCGGTCGGGCGCGGCTTCGGCCGAGCGGTCCGGCGCGGCGCTTGAACAACCAACCGCCGCGCGCCGGGTTGCGAATCCGGCCCCCCGTTCTTACATTGCAGTTTGCTCCGTTCCTTCGCCGGACGGGTTGCCACAGCCACGCCAGACAGGATACCCGGTACGTTGCTGCACACACTCGACATCATCGCCAAAGTGGTTTTCGTCTTCTTCTTCTTCGGCCTCTGCATCTTCATCCACGAACTGGGCCATCTGCTCGTGGCCCTGTGGCGGAAGCTCTACGTGGAACGCTTCTCGATCGGCTTCGGCAAGAAGCTCTGGGGGACCACCATCAACGGGGTCGAGTACATCGTCAGCGTCCTGCCCTTCGGCGGCTACGTGGCTCTGCCCCAGCTCAACCCCACCGACGAGCCGAAGACCTCGGACGGCACCGTCCTGCCCAGCGGCTCCCCGGTTAGCCGCGCCCTGACCGCCGTGGCCGGCCCCGTGGCCAACGTGCTGTTCGGCTTTTTCCTCGCCCTCTTCATCTGGTGGCTCGGCTCCTACGAGCCCGCTCCCGCCCATGACTGCCTGGTGCTCGGCGTGCCCGCCGTCGCCCCTCTTTACCAGGATGGCCTGACCATCAAGGACGAGATTCTCGAAGTGAACGGGGCCACGTCCCCCAGCCCCTTCCTCGAGGAAGTCGTGAAGACCCTGCCTGCGGACAGCGGTCCCATCGCTCTCGCCGTCCGCCGCCGGGGCGAGCGGGAAATCCGGGAAATCGCCTACACCCCCGTGCCCAATCCGGAATATCTGGCCGGCCTGCGTCCCGGCGACCGCATCGTGGCCGTGGACGGGGAGGGCTTCAGCCGCGGGGCCAAGCAGATGCTCGAACAGATCGTCCTGGCCACCGACGAGGTGGCCCTCGACGTGCTCCGCGACGAGGGGGAACTCACCATCCGCTACAGCCCCCTTGGCAATCCCCTGGCCGAAGGGCTGGGCTATCCCTTCTTCGAGGTCAAGGTGCCCGTCGCCCTGGGCAACATCCAGCTCGGCAGTCCCGCCGAGCGGGCCGGTCTGAAACGGGGCGACATCCTGCTCGAAATCGACGGCGACGAAGTCGAGAACGCCGGCTTCTTCATCGACCGGGTCACCGCCAGCAAGGGCCAACCCATGCGCCTCAAGGTCGAGCGCGAGGGCCAAGTCATCGAGTTCTCCGACCTCCGGGCTGAGGAAATGGAGATCGGCGGCGAGGTCGGCTTCCGTATCGGAGCGGGACTGGACGAGCCTCTGGTATTGGCCCATCCCAATCCCTGGGAACAGTTCGTGGACGTGTTCCAGCGCACCAAGCGCACCCTGGGCAGCCTCGTCGCCCCCATCGTCCAGCGCCGCTCGCTGGTCCGGCCCCGCCACATGAGCGGCCCGGTCGGCATCATCCAGATGATTTTCTACAAGGTCTTCACCGACGGCTACCGGGGCGGCCTCTCCTTCATTATCCTGGTCAGTTTCAGTCTCGCCTTCTTCAACCTCCTGCCCCTCCCCGTGCTCGACGGCGGGCACATCGTCTACGCCTTCATCGAGATCGTCTTCCGGCGCAAACTGCCGACCCGCGTGGCGAACTGGCTGCAAACCGCCTTCGCCGTGCTGCTGATCAGCTTCATGGCCTACGTCACCTTCTACGATGTGCGGCGTTCGCCCCGCTTCCTCCGCTTCTTCTTCCCGCAGAAGAGCGAGGCGGTCGAGGAACCCGCCGCCGCCCCGCCGGCGGCCCCGGCGACCGAGGAGAACTAGCATGGTCGCCCGGCAGATCGCCATCGACGGGCCGGCCGCCTCCGGCAAAAGCACCGTCGCCAAACTCGTGGCCCAGCGCCTCGGCGGCTTCTACATCAACACCGGGGACATGTACCGGACCGTGACCCGCGCCGTTCTCGACGCGGGCATCGATGCCGAGAACGACCCCGAGGCGGTCGTGGCCCTCCTGGCCAGGATCGACCTCCGCTACCGGCTGGTGGACGGGGTGCCGGTGCTCCATCTCAATGACGAGCCGGTCATCCTGGACTCGATCCGCGCCCCCGAGGTGGCCCGCGTGGTCAGCTACGTGGCCCGCATCGCCGGGGTGCGGGACTGGCTGCGCGAGCGCCAGCGCGAAACCCGCGCCCTCGGCACCATCGTCATGGAAGGGCGCGACATCGGCACCGTCATCCTGCCCGACGCCTCGCACAAATTCTACGTCACCGCCTCGCCCCTGGTCCGCGCCAAGCGCCGTCTCGCCCAGGCGGGCGAAGTGGTCGATGGTGCCACCCTCGCCAGCGTCGCCGCCGAAATCGCCGAACGGGACCGGATCGACAGCACCCGCGCCGTCGCCCCCCTCCGTCCCGCCGAGGACGCCATCCATATCGACACCGACCACCTGACCATCGAGCAGGTCGTCGAGGCCGTCATCTCCCGTGTGCGCGAGGGTCAGCCATGAGCCAGCCCTACGCCGCGCTCGAATACCGCGTGCCCTACGCCGACACCGACCAGATGGGCATCGTCTACTACGGCAACTATCTGACCTACTTCGAGCGGGCGCGCGGCGAACTGCTGCGCTCCCTCGGGCTGACCTACCGGGAAATCGAGGCGCGGGGCTACGGCCTGCCGGTGCTCTCGGCCCATGTGGACTACAAGGCCCCGGCCCGCTATGACGATCTGCTCGAAATCCGCGGCTGGGTGGGCGAGCGCAAGGCCGTGCGGGTGCAGGTAAACTGCGCCGTCCTGCGCGACGGGGAACTGCTCGCCGAAGGCTACACCCTGCATGCCCTGGTGGACCTCGCCACCCTCCGCCCCACCCGGTTCCCCGCCGAACTGGCCGAACTCTTCGACCGGCATCCCTCCCCGGCATCCTCGTAAGGAATACGCCCATGGCGTGGTGGATCATCTATCTCGGCGCCTGGCTGGGCACGGCCCTGCTGGCAACCCTGCTCACCCGCGTCGCCCGCGACCTCGCCCCCCGGCTCGGCTTCGTGGACATCCCCCTCAACGAGGCCCACAAACGGCACGTCTCGGCAACTCCCGTCTGCGGCGGCGCGGCCATGCTCTCCGCCTGGCTCCTGGCCATCGGCGGCGGGGTGCTGGCCGCCTGGCTGGGCCGCGGTTTCCTGCCCGCCGGAGTCACCGAGCATCTGGCCAACGTGCGGGCGGTCGGGGGACGGCTGGCTGTGCTGGCCATCTGCGTCGCGGGCATGAGCCTGCTCGGGCTGCTCGACGACCGCAAGGCCCTCCGCGCCTGGCAGAAATTCCTCGGCCAACTCCTCTTCGCGGGCGTCGCGGCGGCCTGGGGCATGCGCGTCACCGCCCTGATCCCCGTTCCCGCCGTCAACTGGGCCATCACCGTCTTCTGGATTCTGCTCATCGTCAACGCCCTGAACTTCCTGGACAACATGGACGGGCTGGCGGGCGGCATCGCCGCCCTGGCCGCGTTCCTGTTCCTCTTCATCGCGGCGGCGCGGGGCCAGCACTTCGTGGCGGTCCTGGCGGCGGCGACCTGCGGCACCGCCTGCGGCTTTCTGGTCTACAACAAGCCCAAGGCCAGCATCTTCATGGGCGACGCGGGCAGCCATTTCCTCGGTTTCACCCTCGCCATCATCGGTACCCTGACCAACTACTACACCGAGGACAGCCGCACCCTGGCCCCCCTGCTCACCCCGATCCTCATCCTCGGCCTGCCGATCTTCGACACCTGCGCCGTGGTCGTCATCCGCCTGCGCCTCGGGCAACCCATCTACAAGGGCGACAACCGCCACATCTCCCACCGCTTCCAGCACCTCGGCCTCTCCCGACCCCTCGCCACCCTGCTGGTCTGCCTGCTCTCCTTCACGGTCGGTTGCGGAGCCGTGGCCCTGCTCTGGCTGCCCCCGGCCGGCGTGGCCGTGGTCCTGCTCCAGAGCGCCCTCGTCTTCGCCATCGTCTCGATCATCCAGTTCTACGTGCCGAAAAAGGATTCCTGAGCCCATGCTGAACCCGACCATGCTCCGCAACCTCTGTCGCGTCGCCCTGGCCGAGGATGTGGGCAGCGGCGACGCCACCACCCAGGCCGTCGTCCCCGCCGGCTTGCAGGTGACCGCCAAGATGGCCACCCGCCAGGACTGCGTGGTGGCGGGACTGCCCCTGGCCCGCACCCTCTTCCACGAACTCGATCCGGGAGTCTGCTTCGAACCCTGCGTCGAGGAGGGCGCGCGCTGTGTCCGGGGCCAGGTTCTCGCCTGGATCAGCGGCAGCGCCCGCTCGATCCTCACCGGCGAGCGCACCGCCCTCAATTTCGTCCAGCGCTACAGCGGCATCGCCACCCAGACCCGCCGCTACGTGGACGCCCTCGGCGACTCCCCCACCCGCATCCTCGACACCCGCAAAACCACCCCCGGGCTCCGCGCCCTCGAAAAATACGCCGTCCTCATGGGCGGCGGCCAGAACCACCGCTTCGGCCTCTATGATCGCATCATGATCAAGGACAACCACCGCGAGCTGGCCAAACTCGCCGGCCCCGACTCCATCCAGCGCGCCGTCGCCGCCTGCCGCGAACGCTACCCCGACCTCGAAGTCGAAGTCGAAGCCGACACCCTCGACGAAGTCCGCGCCGCCCTCGAGGCCAAGGCCGAGTACATCCTCCTCGACAACATGACCAACGAGCAGATGGCCGAGGCCGTCGCCATCAACCAGGGCCGCTCCAAGCTCGAAGCCTCCGGCAACATCACCCTCGAACGCCTCCCCAGCCTCGCTCATCTCGGCCTCGATTTCATCTCCGTCGGCGCCCTCACCCACTCCGTCCCCGCCGTCGATATCGGCCTGGACATGGACGAAATGTGAAGCAGGATAGGAACGCGGATACGCGAAGAGGGGAACCGTGTTTTCGTTTTTCCTGAGAGGACCGAGCAATGATTGGAAAAGAGAGTCCCGTTTTTCCCGCCGCCAAGGTCCGATGACAGGGGCAGTCAATGCCTGAACCGGCGCATCCCCGACATGGAGACGATGACCCGCAGGTGGCCGCGTGGGAGGCGGGCCGCAACGGCGCGGCATCCCCCCCGGTGGCGGTTCACAGCCGACGACGCCAGAATCAAGCTGCACCGACGCTATCCGAAGGCCTGAAAAAACAGTGTCTAGTTGTCGAGCGGGTGCCCGAACCAGGACGAGCGCTGCTTCAGGATCTCATCCAGCCGGGCACGTAGCCCGACCAGCCACTCCGGCTCGTGCTTCCACTTCTCCTGGACGGCGCGGAGGACCCGGGCATAGCCGTACAGATTCGCGAAGCGCTGGAAGGCGGGCGCCTGCCGCAGCGAGTCGTCGTCCAGGGGGGACCAGCTTCGGTAGCCGGCCAGAAACGCCTCCCGGGCGGTCTGGAGGGCGTCGCCTTCGAGGCCGGCGTCGTTTTCGAGGCTGTCGAGGGCCTGGACCACGTCCATCATATACCAATGGTACATGGCATCGTCGAAGTCGATGGCGTGGCAGGTCCCAGTGGCGGCGTCGTAGAACACGTTATCCAGCTCGAAGTCGAAGTGGACCAGCCCGTAGTTGTCCGTTCCCTTGGGCAGATTCGCGAAGAAGCGACCGAGGATGGCCAGTTCCGCGAAGGCCGTCTCGGGGGCGCTCGTCTCGCCCAGAATCTTGCCGATCCAGGCAAGGACCACGGTATGGGACCAGCGCTTGATCTCCGGCAGGGGATACTCGCGGGACAGCTCGTGCAGATGGCCGAGGGCGACCCCGTAGGCATGGAGCACCTCCCGTTCGAGAGGCACCTCCCCGAGTTCCCGGCCCGGAACCCGGCGGAAGACCGAGGCGTGGTACAGCCCCCACGGCGTGTCGTGCCGGACAATCAGCTCCCCGTTCCGGGTCGGCACCGGCTCCAGCGCGGGATAGCCGCGGGAACGCAGATAATTGATGAAGCCCATTTCCGCCACCAGGCTCTCCAGGCTCTTCTCGGCGGCGGGGGAGAAACGCAGCAGGCAAACCCCGCCGTCCATGCGGAAGGGATAGACCGCGTTGGCCGAAATCCGGTACTGCTTGAACAGGTCCAGCGAGGCGGGATCGTACTCCCAGTTCCCCACCAGCATCCGGGCCAGCTCCTCGTTGTCGAACAGATAGCGCAAACTCATCATGGCGGAACTTCTCTCCTGTTGAAAACCAATCAGCCGAGGGGCCGCATGTCCGGTCCCCACGGCTCGATCACCCGTGCCCGGCCGCCCAGCTCGCGGAGCAGGTCCGGCAGGTCGAAAACCTTCAGCGCCCCGCGCAGGAAGTTGGTGGCGGGCCATTGCACCAGCGGTGCCCGGGTCCATTCCCGGTACGACTGCGGCCCGTTCTTGAGCGTCACCGTCGCCACTTCGTCGCGCAGCAGCGCCACATACAGGGCGAGGACCGCGCCCTGGCCCCGGCCGTAGAGATGGATGGTCCCGGCCCCTTCCGCCAGCAGCAGATCGAGGGTACGGAAGACATCGAACACCCGCCGCCCGAGATAGCTCTCGCCGAGCAGCAGGCCATGCCCGTGGAACATGTAGTCCATGCCGTAGGGCTGGAAGAAACCGCCGCCGCCGTGCGGCTCCGGCAGACTCTCGCCCAACCCCCGCACATCGAGCCCGTAAAAGGGACCGTCAACGGCAGTGACGAGGGCATCCTGCGCCATGTCCTCCTCGGCGGAGATATGGGGCAAGAGCAGATGCACCTCATTCTCCACATCGAGGGTGTGTCCCCATTCGCGCTCGACCAGCCGCTTGCGCAGAATCGCCCGGATGTCCCCCTCCGTCTCGATGGCGTAGCGGGCATAGGTTCTGCCCTCCGCCGACACCGGGCGGGGAACCCGGAAATGCGGCGGAGCCGACGGCGATTTGGGCAAATGGAGCAAGCGCCGCACCGCCCGTTTCAGCTCCTCGCCCGCCAGCGGACGGCGCGTTTGCTCGAGCCGCGCGGCCGTCTGGTCGATGAGTTCGTAGATCGGCGTCGCCCCCGCATCGAGCACCTTGCCGCCGGGGACCACCTGTAGATTCGCCTCGTTCAGGTCGTCCTGTTTCTCCACCCGCACCGACGGTCCGCGCATTCCCGCCCGGGCGCGGAAAAAGTCCACCATCGCCTCCTGGCTGGGACGCCAGTAGCCGTGGGTGCTGTCGCCCATGACCAGGGCCACCTGCTGTTCCGCCCCGCAGAGACGGTAGAAGCGTTGCAGCTCCCCGAAAGCCTCGGCCACTCCCCGGCGCTCGAAGAAGTCGTAGCGCTCGGCCAGCACCAGCGCCGGTTTCGGCGCGCGGGCAATCAGGAAATCCGCCATTTCCAGCCCCGCCCCGAGCACTCCCGGCGGGTACTGCTCCACATCGGCGGGCAATTCGTTCTCCAGATTGGTCAGGAACGTCGTCACGAAACAGTTTGGCGCGGCCATCGCGAAGCGTTCCTCGCAGCCCCACAGCCAGGTGGTCATGGTGCCCCCGCCGGAATTCCCCGTCACTCCGACCCGCGCCGGGTCCACCTCGGGCATCTCCCGCAGCAAGTCCAGCGCGCGGATGCCGTCCCAGGCCCGCCACATGCCGAAGAACTCGCCCACCAGCTCCAACTGCTTGCCCATCATGTTGTGGGCCGCGCAGCACCCCGCCACGCACTGGCGTTCGGCCAGCCGGGCATACTGGTCCCGCTCGCCCTGGTTGAAGGGATCGTATACCAGCACCACGAAGCCGTTCCGCACCAGCCGCTGGGCGAACCCCGTGTAGAGTTCGAAGGCCTTGCCCTCGGGCGCGTGTCCGCAGGGCGCGACCACCGCCGGGGCCGGCCCGTCCAGCCGGTGCGGCACGTAGAGATTCCCCGTCACCCAGACGCCCGGACGGCTCTGGTACAGCAGCTTGTCCACCCGATAGGTGTCCTGCTCGACGATCCCGGTCACCCGCGGCATGAGCGCGCATGCGGCCGGGCGGGGCGAGAAGGCGCGCTGGATTGCCGCCAGCACCTCCTCCTGATAGGCCCGCGCCTGGGCCTGGGTGCGGATCGCGGCCAGCTTCGCCCGCCGCTCCGCGCGCAGTTCCCGCACCCGCCGCACGTAATCGTCCAACACCATGTGCTGATACCCGTTCCGGATCATGGCCGTACTCCTCGATGGAAATGCCGCAATCTTACCATCGAACCGCCGCAGTGGCAAGAGCCAGCGCCGATTCCGCAGGCTCGACCCGGGTTGAAACCGGCCCGGGAACGGGTACTGTCTCGCAGCCGCCAACCGGCGAGGAGGTATTGCATGCACCCTTTTCTGCTTGAAGCGCTGGCCGCCGCCGAAGCCCATTTCCGGACGGACGCGCGCTGTGTCGGCATGTACCTGCACGGTTCCATCGGTCGCGGGGAGACGGATGCCTATTCGGACATCGACGTCTGCGCCGTGATCGAAGACGCGCACTACCCGGCCGTGAAGGCCGAGATGCGGGAACTTTGCAGCAACCTGTTCGGCCCGATTGTCGCTTGGCTCCCGGAAGGGGACCGCCCCAACTACTGCAACTACGCCTTCCTCTTCGAGCACGGCAACGAGCTGCTGCTCACGGATTTCGACATCATCTCCCGCTCCCTCTTCGTCGAGCGCAACCAGCCGCCCGACCGCATCCTCTGGGACCGCGTCGGCATCCTGCACGAGGTTGCCGCAAAGACTCGTCCGCAGGCCAAGGCGGCTCCGGAACGTGTGCTCCGCCTGATCGACACCTACTGGGTCTACGCCTATCTCGACGGCAAGTATTGGGCCCGCAAGGATCTGTACAAGTTGCTCTACGTCCAGGATACCCTTTTCCGGACGCATGCGCGGGTGCTCAACCTTCTCCACCGGGAAACCGAGGGCTCCTGGTGGGCCGGCGACATGGCCAGCCTGCCTTCCCGGGACCAGCGGCGGATGCGGGTCTATTTCTCGGCGGCAACGCTGGGTGCCGTCGCCCGCTCCCTCGCCCGGTCGCTGGACATTTTCGCGGAGGACGCCCGCCAACTGTGCCTTCAGAAAGGCATTCCCTACCCCGCAGAGCGCGAAGCCGCCGTGCGCAGACACCTTCAGGCCATGGGACTCCCCCAGCCGGTGTGAAAGCCCTTGAACCCGGCGGGGGATGGTGGAGAGTATCGCGTCACACCCACAGAGGAGTCCCCCCATGTCGCACCGCGCCCATTACATCTCCGGCACCCATTGGGACCGGGAGTGGTACCGCACCTTCCAGGAATTCCGCCTGCTCTTCGTCGAGCTGGTGGACGGTCTGC
>LVAZ01000166.1 GCA_001603055.1 Victivallales bacterium Lenti_02 | reverse complement strand
GAGGCGGTTATTTCTCGACCTTGGCGATCTGCCCGGTCGCGGCGCTCTTCAGGCAGGCCACGACGATGGCCAGGGCCTTCTTGCCCTCTTCGCCGCTGATCCGGGGCTCGACGTCGTCGAGGATGCAGTCGATGAACTCGTCCGGAATGCCGCTGGCCACCTGGACGTTGTTGGTGGCGACGGCGCCGACCTTGTACTTGGCCTGTTCGCCGTTGGCGAGCATGACCTCGACCGGGAAGTCGGGGTTCGCGCCCAGGACCATCTGGCCCTTGGTGCCGTAGATGATGGTGATGTTGTCCTCGGCGGCGGTGTAGGTCCAGCTCGCGGTCAGTTGGCCGACCGCGCCGCTTTCCATCTTGAGGATGCAGACGGCGTTGTCCTCGACGGTGATCGGCTCGCCCTTCTCGTTCTTCTTGGCGAGGGTCTCGATGAAGGCCGCAGCCTCCTTGACTTCGGTGCCGAGGAGCCAGCGGATGAGGTCGGTCTTGTGGACGCCGAGGTCGCCCATGGTGCCGACGTAGGCCTCTTCCTTCTTGAAGAACCAGGTGTGGGGCCCCTTGTCCTGGCTCCAGCCTTCCGGCCCGGCATGGCCGAAGCTGGTGCGGAAGCTGAGCACGTCGCCGATCACGCCCTGTTCGAGCAGTTGCTTGGCCTTGACGTGGGGGGGCATGAGGCGCTGGTTGTGGCCGATCATCAGCTTCTTGCCGGTCCGCTTGGCGGTGTCGATCATCTTCTGCGCATCTTCCAGGCTGGTGGCCATGGGCTTCTCGCAGAGGACGTGCTTGCCGGCCTCGAGGGCGGCGATGGTCAGCCGGGCATGGTGCTTGTTGGGGGTGGCGACGACGACCGCCTCGATCTCGGGATTGTCGAGGATGGCCTGTTCGCTCTCGGCGACCTCGACCTCGATGCCGTAGCGCTGTTCGAGCTGGTCGGCCAGCCATTCGGCGCGTTCGGTGATGGGATCGTAGATGGCGACCACCTGGCCCCAGGGATTGTTGCTGATCTCGGGGGTGTGGCGGTAGATGGCGATGCTGCCGGCACCGAAAATGCCGAATTTGACGATTTCTTCGGACATGGGAATGCCTCCGTGCTCGTTGACTTGCGGGGTTCGGGTTTTCCGGATACGAATGTTCCGCGCATAGTTTAGGCGGCTTGGCCCGCTTTGCAAAGCCCGATTTGGCGGGAGATTTTTACCGTGCATAGTAAGCAGACGACCGAATCAACCCTGTGAGGAGCCCATCATGAGCGAGAGCCCCCGCCCCGAACTGCCCCGTCCGGAGGAGTTGCAGCCCGTTGCCGACAACTGTGCCCGGATTCTGGAGCAGCTCGACCGGATTCTTCTGGGCCGCGCGGACCTGCACCGGATGGTGCTGATCGGCCTGTTGAGCCGGGGCCACATCCTGCTCGAAGGCTTGCCCGGCCTGGGCAAGACGGCCATGATCCATGCGGTGGGTGCCATCCTCCACCTGGATTTCAAGCGGGTGCAGTTCACTCCCGACCTGATGCCGGGGGACATCCTGGGCGCCCATCTCCTGCAGGACACGCCGGAGGGCGGCCGGGACCTGGTCTTCCGCCCCGGCCCGGTGTTCACCAACATCCTCCTGGCCGACGAGATCAACCGGGCCTCGCCGAAGACCCAGTCGGCCCTGCTCGAAACCATGCAGGAGGGGTCCGTCACCCTGCTCGGGCAGACCCGTCGGGTGCCGCAGCCCTTCTTCGTGCTGGCCAGCCAGAATCCCATCGAGCTGGAAGGCACCTATCCCCTGCCCGAGGCGCAGTTGGACCGTTTTCTGTTCCGCGTTCTGGTGGACGCGGTGGACACGGACACGCTCGAGGGGATCGTTCGCGGCCGCCGCCGGGGGGAAGCCCCGACGCCGACCTGGACCCTGCCGCCGGACGGCTTGGCCCAGGCCTTCGCGGTGATGGACCGGATTCTGCTGCCGAAGGCAGTGGCGCGGTACGTGGCCCGGCTGGTGGCCGCGTCCCATGCCACGGCGGCGGAGGCGCCCGCCAAGGTGCGCCAGTATGTGCGCTACGGAGCCTCGCCGCGAGCGGCCATCGGCATCGCCGAGGCGGCCCGCGCCGCCGCCCTGCTGGACCGCCGCCCGACCGTCGGCTTCGAGGATGTGCGTCTGGTCACCTCGGCGGTGCTGAACCACCGTCTGGTGCTCAATTACCAGGCCCGCTACGATCAGGTGACTGCGAGCATGCTGGTGGACGATCTGCTGGCCGCAGTGCCCGAGGTGGCGATGGATTTGCCGGAGGATGTGAACGTGGGCGGAGGGGAACGATAGACATGGGCAAGAGATCAGCGATTCGTTGGACCTTCTGGCTGGCCATGCTGGCCGGCTGGGGCATCTTCGCGGCGGAGGAGCCCGTCGTCGTCCATCTCGATGTCCTCCCGCACAGCCAGCCGTGGCATGGCTACGCACTGGCCGTGGGACAGGTGGTGAACCGGGATACGAAGCGAGAGCACGCCGTGCGCTTGTCCCTGTCCGACCGGTATGGCAACCTGGGGGTGGTGTCGCGGCAGGTGTCGGTGGCACCGGGAACGCAGCAGACGGTGCTGCTGCCGGTGCCCGCGTCCATGATGGTCTATATCGGCGAGTGCGGGGTGACGCTGGACGGGCGGCGGCGGCTGGAGCCTCTTGCGGTCAATCTGCAAACCCAGGGAGCGCTGGGGATTGCACGCCATCAGGCGGCGACCTCGGTGGTTCTCGTCACTCGCCAGGTAAGCTACGACGCGCTGGAGCGGGCGCTGAAACGCGAGCAGACCCCGGAGGGGACGGTGGAGTTGCAGCGTTCCGAACGGGAGCTGGATGCCTGGCCGGGGCGCTGGCTGGCCTACAGCGCCTATGATGCGGTGGCGCTTTCGGCAACCGAATGGCAGCGGGCGCACGAATCCGTGCGCGACGCCCTCTGGCGCTACGCGGAATGCGGCGGGGTGCTGATCGTGGCGGGGAATTTTATCCCGCCCGCTCCGACCGAGGTGATCCAGGAGCTGGGCGACGCCCGCTCCCCTTTCCGGATTCTGGAGGTGGGGCTGGGCTGCTGCGCGGTGTTTCCCGTCGCTCAGAACATCCACCCGGCGGCGGGAGACATCCTGCGCGGCCATATGCAGCGCAACCGGACCATGGCCTGGTCCCGGCATGTCAATGCCGTCGCCAGCCACGATTTGGCCCCGGTGGTGGAAAAGGTCAAACTGCCGCTGGGGCTGGCGCTGTCGGTGCTGCTGTTGTTCGCCCTCGTCGCCGGGCCGATCAACATGGCCCTGCTGCGCCGCAAAAACCGCTCCGTCTGGCTGTTCTGGATCACCCCGTTGCTAGGAGTGCTGACCAGCGGGTTGATTGTCCTTTCCATGTTGCTGGGCGAGGGTATCACCGCCCGGGTCCGGACCGAGGGGTTCACCTTGCTGGACGAACGGGTGGGGCGGGCCACCAGCCTGGGCGTCGATGGCCTCTACTGCCCGCTGCGTCCCCGGCAGGGGCTGCTCTATTCCTACGACACGGAGGTGACTCTGGGGCAGGTGGGGGAGGATCTCATCGGGCAGAATCGGCAGCGGGATGTGGTCTGGGACGAGGGGCAGCATTTGCAGGGCGAGTGGGTGCCCGCCCGGGTGCCGACCTATTTCCGGCTGCGGGCGAGCGAGTCGCGTAGCGAGCGTCTGGGCCTGGTCCGGGATGGCTCGGGGCTGGCCGTGGTGAACGGGCTCGGGGCGAGGATCGAGCATCTGATGCTGATGGACTTCGACGGTCAGGTCTACGAGACGACGGACGTGGCGGCGGGGGTGCAGACCGCGCCGCTGGCGGCGACCAAATTCCGGCCTCCGCCCCCCCGGTCGCTGGCTCAGGTGGCGCTGTGGGACGAGTGCTGGAACTTCAACCGTTACAGCACGCTGCCCAACTCGGGGCTGCTCCGGCCCGGCAGCTATATTGCCCGGATCGAGGGCACCCCTTTCCTGGCGAGCGGTCTGCGCGGGGGTGCCCAACGGGAAGAACGCTCGGTCGTGTTCGGCCGCATGCGGCAGGAGGAGGTCCGATGAAAGTCGAGGTGGTGGGACTCAAGCGCTATTTTGGCCGGACCAAGGCGGTGGACGGCATTTCCTTCAGCTTCGACACCGGCCATGTCTTCGGCTTCGTCGGCCCCAACGGCTCGGGCAAGACGACGACCATGCGGATTCTGGCGACCCTGGACGACGCCACCGAGGGGGATGCCTTCGTGGGCGGGGTCTCGGTCCGGGAGTATCCCGAGGTGGCCCGCCGGTGCATCGGTTTCGTGCCGGACTCCCTGCCGGAACACGCGGACATCACGGTGCATGAGTATCTGGACTTCTACGCGCGGGCCTACGGCCTGAAGGGAATGGCGCGGCGGCAGGCGGTCGAGGCGGTCGAGGAATTCACCAACGTCACCGGCATCCGCTGGAAGATTCTGCGCGAACTGTCCAAGGGCATGAAGCAGCGGGTGAGCGTCGGCCGCGCCATGGTCCACGATCCCGAGGTGCTCATCATGGACGAACCGGCGGCGGGGCTCGATCCGCGGGCGCGCATCGAGCTGCGCGAGC
>LVAZ01000165.1 GCA_001603055.1 Victivallales bacterium Lenti_02 | reverse complement strand
CCGACGAGCAGCGCGAACTGGCCTTCGCCCAGGCGGACGATGCCGTTTTCGACCCGCGGTCCCCGGCCCGCGGGCCGGCCCAGATCGTCGAGGCGGAGGATCGCGGCGGGGAGATTGGCCCAGGCGGGCTCGCCGGCGGCCAGGTCGAATTCGAGCGAGCCGCCGGGCTGGACGGAGATGCGCGCGCCCTCGCCGTTCCGCTGCACGCTGATTTTGCCCTTGGCGCGGAAACCGGGCTGGGCCAGTTCGCCGACGGGCTGCTGGGCAATGAGCACATCGCGGGTGCGGATGAAGACCTCGCGCTCGTCGTTCTCCCCGCCGGTGCGCAGCCGCCATTGCACGATGCGCGGTCCCCTCACATAGAAGTCGTTGGTGCCGAGGCGGAATTCGCGCCCGCCGGCGGTCAGGACGTAGGGTTCGTCGGCGAAATTGACCGTGCAGACGGTGCCGTCGGCGAAGGTGGTGCGCTGGACCTTGCGGGCGGGATCGAGGAATTCATGGCTGACCATTTCCTGGTCGGCGACGATCTCGTGCAGCTTGCAGGTCTGCTGGTAGATGTCGATCATGAGCTGGCGTTCCCCGGGGACGCCCCAGCGCAGGCCGTGGCTGTTCACCCACATCATGGGGGGGGTGCCGTAGAGAACGTTCATGGCGGTTTTGCGGTCGGTGATCTCGGGGGCGACCGCGTGCAGGTAGTCGTTGGTGGCGCCCCAGTACCAGTAGTTGACCACGCAGTCGTGGAAGACCAGTTCGAAGAGGGGGGCGCGGTTGGCGGGGTCGATGCCGTACTTGAGATAGCGCTCGCCGATCTGCTCGCGCTCGGTGACGGGCCGCAGGTAGCCGGCGGGCCAGGTGTAGTTGCCACCGCCCATCATGCCCTCGTGGTAGTCGAGGAAGCGCACATCGTAGTAGCGGCCGTGCTCGCCGCCCGCGATCAGGCCGAGTTCGTCGCCCACGTAGGCGCAGAGTTCCTCGCGGCGGGCCTGGTCCTGGGTGCGGGTGAGCGGATGGAGCGGGGAGTAGCATTCCTTGAGGCCGGTGGCCGTGGTCACATCGAGGAAGCGGGCGTTGTAGGGATAGGTTTCCAGCAGCGGGGGGATGATGAGCCGGGCGCACTTGGTCATCACGGCGGTGCATTGCTTCATGTAGGTGTGGATCGGGTTCATGTCCTTGTCGCGGGTGACCCAGGCGGTCATGTATTCGCCGTTGGCCATCACCACGGCATGTTCGGCGACGGGGGCCGAGGCGCGGGCGATGGGGCCGTCGTTGATGTCCTCGTAGTTGTCGTATTCGCTCATTGCCCAGCCGAGGCGGACGATCTCGGCCATGTCCTCGGGGTTGGGGCGTCCGTTCAGCAGGCCGCGGGTCATGCCGGCGGCCACGGCCTCGCGCACAAAGCCCAGGCCATGCCCGCCCCACCAGTTGACCGCGCCGAAGAGCCGGCGCACCTCGGGCTTGGCCTTGGCCTTTTCGGTGAAGGTGCGGACCAGGCCCTGCTCGGTGGCCAGCTCGCGGTAGATTTTGCAGGCGGCCACATGCCCGCCCCGGGGATAGAAGGCGTAGCGTCCCTTGCGGGTGGGCCCCCAGAGGCCCTTCTCGGGATGCCAGCGGAAGGCGGGGAAGGCGAGCTGGTCGGGGTCGTCGGTCCGGGTCTGCATCTGGATGGCGGCATCCCAGGGGGTGAGCATGATGGTGGCGAGGCCGCGCGTGCCGTCGGTGACGGTGAGAAAGGGCAGGTCGCCGCCGGCGAAAAGGAACTCGCGGCGGCAGAAACTGTCGCCCACCGGCAGATAGGAGCCGTTCGCGTAGTTCGCCACGGCGAGGAAGTAGGTCTCCGGCCGGGGGGGGTAGAAGGCCAGCGGGTAGTTGAAGGGACGCATGGGCACATCGGTCCCGGCGGTGCAGGCCAGGGTCACATCGAGAAAGGGCTTGTCCCCCACCAGTTCGAGGGTGACCACGAGGGGAATTTCGTTCACTTGGCCCCGGCGCAGGAGATAATTGAACTGGAGGCTGTTCGGGGCGGGGCCGGGGCGCATGTCCGAGATGACGCCGCCGACGGCGCTGGCGCTGCGGTCGTTCTCCCGCGTGCGTTCCGGGGCGGTGCCCTCGGGGTCGGCCAGGACGGCGACGGCGAAGGTGGCCGGGGCCGAATGCACCCAGGTGCGGGGCCAGTAGCTCTGGCGGTCCCGCTTGACCGGGGCGTCCGGCTTGGGGTCCGCGTCGTTGAGGCCGAGGGCGAAACTGAAGCGGATGCCCGGCTGGGCGTCCGCCAGAACGGGGAAATGCCGCAGCGGCATGGCCACTTCGAGTTCATAGCCGGGCAGATGGTCGGTCTCGACCAGGCGCTTCGCCACCTGGCTCCCCTCGAAGACGTTGCCGCGCGAGTCCACCGCCAGGGCCCGTTCCCCGGGGCCGAGATGCAGCCCCACCTGGACCGAATCGATCCAGAACTCGACCGAATCCGCCTCCCACCAGCCGGTGGTCTGCTCGCCGCCGAAGACGACCTGGTCGTCGCGGACGCGGACGTAGAGGTAGAACATCTCGTCGTCCCACATGAGCTTGGCGCCGCCGGAGCAGTTGGCTTCGCCGTTGTCGCCCATCCAGGGCAGCCAGACGTACTCGGTATGGGGCGTGCCGCGCCATTCCTCGGGGTTGCCGTCCACGGTGATGGGCTGGGCGGCGCGGCGGGCGCGGGCCTGATCCTGATTGGTGCCCTGCCGGGCGGGGTCCTCCTGGGTCCAGAGAGTGCCCGAGGCCTTTTCCAGCACCGTGAGATGGGCCTGCTCCTCGGTCACCGTCACCTTGAGACCGGGATTTTCGAGTTCCCAGCCGCCCTCGACCCGGCGGGGTTGGGCCAACAGGGAAAGAGACAGCAGGGCGGCGGCGAACAGAAGGCGTTTCATGGGGGGCTCCTCAAGGGTGAATGGACCATGCCCATTCATACCATGACTTTGCCGCCGTGCAAGTTGGCTCAGGGCGATTCGGGTTCGGCGAAGACCTGCGCGGTGAAGACCTTGAAGACCGCGCCCCGCCGCCAGGCGTCGGCGGGCAGGCTTGCCTTGCGGCAGAGCTGTTCGAGGGTCGTTTCCCGGTCCCAGCCGTTCTCGGGGGCGACCTGGGGCAGAAACACGGCGCTCCGCCGCCCCTTCTCGAGCAGGATGCCGTGGTCTCCGGGCACGAATTCCGCCGGGTCGGCAATCTGGCGCAGGGGCGAGAGAACCGAAATCTCGATCCGGGCGGCGGGCAGTTCCGGCGCGGCGAGGGGCGGGAACCGCCAGTCGCCGAAGGCGGCCGAACGGGCGTTGCGGACGATGCTCTCCGCCAGCGGGCCGTCCGCCTCCAGCTCCCCGATGCAGCCCCGCAGCCGCCCCCCCGTGGTCAGGCTGACGAAACAGGCCCCCTCCGCCCGGAGCGCCGGGGGTAGATTTTCGGGCAGCCGGAAAGCCTGCCTGGACAGCTCGGCGGCGATGGCCGCGCGGGCCAGGGCCAGGGCGGCGGTCTGCTCTTCGGCGGCGAGGGCCGACGGCCCGGCCGGCGCGGTCTGGCCGAAGGTGATGGCGGCATAGCCGACGCTGTGCCGTTCATTCCCGGTCAGCCGCCCCGAGCTGGTGTAGCCCAGCAGTTCGCCGCCGACGACGCCGAGCCGCCGGAGCACGCCCAGCAGAATCCGGATCGGTTCGGCCCCGCAGATGGTGGCCCCGGTCTCGGCGAGAAACGCGGCGAAGCCCTCCCCGTCGCGGGCGAGAATCCGCCCGATGCCGGTCCGGTCCAGCTCTTCGAGCCGCTCGTGGACCCGGTCGCGGAAGGGGACATAATCGAAATCGGGTCCGAAATGGGTGAAATCGCTACTGACGATCCAGCGGGTGGATTCCTCGGGAAAGGCGCGGGCCAGCCGTTCCGCCGCCTGCCCGATGGCCCGGTCGCCGAGCTGGCCGCAGACCAGCGGCACCACGGGGGTGGTGGGCAGCAGGGTGGCCAGGAAGGGAAGCTGGGTGCCGATGGCGTGTTCCCCGGCATGGGTGTCGTTCCGGGCGACGAAGAGCGGCTCGGCGAGCAGGGCGGCGCAGGCCGCCGTGTCCACCGCCAGATTCCCGAGCGGGGTCGCCAGCTCGGCCCAGGCCCCGGTGCTGACGGCGGCGAAAGCCATCTGGTGGGAGGGCGCGAGCAGCACGACCCGCCCGCCGGGGGATGCGTCCAGCCGCGCATAGGCCCGCCCCGCCGTCGGCCCCGAATAGGCGTAGCCCGCGTGGGGCGCGAGAATGGCCCGCGCCGGCGGCGCATGGGGACAGGCCCCGGCGGCCAGGAACTCCGCCACCTGGGCCGCCAGCCGTTCGGGCGAGCCCGTGTAGAACCGTCCCGCCTCGACCGCCCGGCGCGTGCCCGCGTACTGATCCGCCATCGATTTCGCCCCTGCTGCGTTGCCTTGGTCCTGCCGGGATGTATGGTTCACCGTTCCCCCGGCACAAATTCCACAGGGAATACTATGCCCTGTCCTCCCCTCGAAATCCTCTTTCTCGGCACGGGCACCTCCCATGGTGTGCCGATGATCGGCTGCGACTGCGAAGTGTGCCGTTCGGCCGACCCGCGCAACCAGCGCACCCGTTCCTCGATCCTGATTCGGGCCGATGACCTGAACGTGCTGGTGGACACCGCTCCCGAGCTGCGCCTGCAAGCCGTGCGGGAACGGCTCGACCGGGTGGACGCGGTCCTCTTCACCCACGACCACGCCGACCACCTGCACGGCATCGACGATCTCCGCGCCTTCTGCCAGAAGCACCAGATGCTCATTCCCCTCCACGGCGAAAGCAGAACCCTCCAGACCATCTGCCGCCGCTGGCCCTACATGTTCCAGGACCACGAATTCCGCCTCCGCCACCTGAATGTGGCCCGCCTGACCACGCGCCCGGTCGAAGGCCCCTTCCGAATCGGTGAACTCGACATTGTCCCGGTGCCCCTGCTGCACGGCAAGGAGCCCATCCTCGGCTACCGCATCGGCAATTTCGCCTATCTGACCGACTGCAGCGAGATTCCCGAATCCTCGATCCACCTTCTGCGCGGCCTCGACACGCTGGTGATCGACGGCCTGCGCCCGCGCCCGCATCTCACCCATTTCAGCCTCGGCCAGGCCTGTCTCGCCGTGGCCCGCCTGCGTCCCCGGCAAGCCTTCCTGACCCATCTGACCCACAACGTGGACCACGCCGCCGTCGATGCCGCCCTCCCGCCCGGCGTCCGCCTCGCCTACGACGGCCTCCGCATCCTCTGCCCCTAATTCGGATTCACCACGAAGGCACGAAGGGCACGAAGAGGGAAAGACGGGGAGGGCTGGGGGTTGGGTTGGCGGGGGTTCTCGGCGAAGCGGCCCGGTTGGGTTGGTCGGGCGCTCCGGTGAGAGGGCAAGGGGGAGAAGGGAAGAAAGAGAAGAGGATTCACCACGAAGGCACGAAGGGCACGAAGAGGAAAGACGGGGGAAAGGGAAAGACAGGTTGGACGGGGCGTATTGGCGGTACACATCGTCTGGTTCCCCGCCACGCTCCGCAGAGCACGAAGGGAGCGAAGGAGAGCGGGAAGTTGCATTCCGGGAATGGGCCGGGAAGGTATGGGTTCGGATTCACCCGGAGAACCGCGCGATGGAACCATTGGCTCCGATGATTGCCGCCTGTCGACGCAGGCTGCTTCCGCGAGGTGGTCGCCTGCGTTTTCTGCCTGTTGTTCTCGCCTTGGTTTCCCTGCTCGGGCGTGCCGCGCCGGTGGCGCGGTTTGACTTCGGCACCATCTCCACGGCCGTTCAGCCGGGGTGGACCGCCTGGGCGGAACGGGGCGATGGCTTCGGCCCGGTGCGGCGGGAGGTTCCCCCCGGCGATTTGGTCCCCAGCGGCTGCGTGGTGGAACTCGGCCCCGCCAAGGCTCTGGGCTGCCGCTCGGCCAAACCCGCCGCCGATCCGCGCGCAGCCCTGGTGAGCGACAGTTTTTTCGCGCGGGCCGAAACTCCGCCCACCGTCGCGATCTCCGGTCTGCCCAAGGGCGAATTCCGCGTGGTGCTCTGGTTCAACGACGCGCGTGGTTTCGAGTGGCCTCCGGTGACGGTTCTGCTGGACGATGCCGCTGGCCAGGAGCAGGTCGCGGCGGCGGATGTGCCCCAGGGTAGCACCGGCGACTCGGCCAAGGCCGGAAGGGCCGATTTTCTGGTCCGCTCCGACGGGGAGAACCCGGTCCGCATCGCGACCCGCATTCCCGTGGTGCCCGGCACCAAGCAGTACGTTTTTCTCTGCGGCCTGGAAATCCTCGACGCCGCCAGTTTCAGCCGGGCCTCGCTGCCGGTCCCCGAGCAGGGAACGCGCAATCTGCCCCGTCGGCCCCTGCGTCTCTCCTGGCTGCCGGCCGCGAACGCCGCCGCCCAGACCCTCCTGCTGGGCGATAGCCCCGAGAATCTGGCCCCGGTGGCAGAGAATCCGCGGGGAAACACCTGGCTGCTGGCCGAACCCCGGTTCGGAAGCCGCTATTTCTGGCGGGTGGATGCGGTGCTGGACGGGGGCTCGGTTCCCGGCGAGATGTGGGAATTCGCCATCGAGTCCGGCCAGGCCGCCCGGCCCTTGCCACTGCCGGAAACGACCGCTGTCTCGACCCGCCCCACCCTGCGCTGGCGGCTGCCGGAGGGAGCCAAGACCGCCGATCTCTGGCTGGGAACCGCTCCCGACCAGTTGACCAAACGGGCGGGGAATCTCGCCGCCACCGCCTGGAGTCCGGGCGATCTGCTCCGGGACACCCGCTATTTCTGGCGGATCGACACCAACCATGACGGGGAAGTCGTTCCCGGCGCCCTCTGGCAGTTCCAAACCGCCAAGGGCGGCGCGCGCCTCCCCTTGCCGACGGACGGGGAAACCGGCGTCGATGCCGACACGGCGCTGCGCTGGACCCCGAGCGGCGGCGACGCGGTCCCCACCCTCTGGGTCGGCGACTCCCCCGACAGGCTACAGGCCGTTTCCGGCACCGTGGCGAATGGCTGGCACCGCCTCCCCCTGCCCCTCGGGAAAACCCGGTTTTGGCGGGTGGACGAACGCTACGGCGAGGAACTCGTCACCGGTCCGCTCTGGCGGTTCACAGTCGGCCAGCGCCTGCGGATCGACGATTTCGAGGACTACACCACCACCCAGCGGGTCAGCGGAACCTGGCTCGACGGGCGGGCCGATCCGGCCAACGGCGCGCGGGTCGCCCTGAGCGAGGATGGTCTGCATGCTTTGGTCATCCAGGGCCGGGGCGAGGTGCGCCGGACCTTTGCCGAACCCCGCGACTGGCGGAGCCCGGGGGCCGACACTCTCCGCGCCCGCCTTGCCGGCCCCCTGCAGATTGCCTTGGTGGATGCCGACGGCAAGGAAGCGGCGATGGAACTCCGGCCGACCAACGGCGTGGCGAGCATCCCCCTCGCCGTCTTCGCGAACGTGGACATGGGCCGGATTGCCGGCGTGGTTCTGCGCCGGACGGCAGGGGACGGGACACTCTGGATCGACGACTTGGAACTGGTCGGCGCGGGTACCCCGCCCGAACCCGAGATCGGCGAACTAGCCGCGATCCGCGGAACGCCCGCTCCCCCGGAGGCATTGTCGGAGATCGTCCGCGAACTCCGGGCCGACGTCTGCGTGGTGGGCGGCGGCAGCGGGGGAATCGGCGCGGCGGTGGCGGCGGCGCGGGCCGGGGCCACGGTCCTGCTGGTGGAGCGGGAGGCGAAACTGGGCGGCACCAGCACCATGGCCTATGTGCAGAACTGGGAACCCGGCCCCGGCTGCCCCCTCGCCCGCGAGATCGCCGACCGTCTCGCCCGCTACGCGGACGGCCGGATCATCACCCGCGCCACGGACTACGAAGGCACCCTCACCCGCGCCGCCCATGGCCGGGTCGGCTTCGAGATCGAGCCGTTCCACGAGGTGGTGCTGGCCATGCTGCGGGAAACGGGGCGGGGCCGGGTTCTGCTCGGCACCACCTTCGTGCGCGCGGCGGCGGACCGCGACCAGCGCCGGGTGGAATGGATCGAGGTGGTCCGCAACGGGGAACGCTACCGCATCCGCGCCCGCGCCTTCGTCGATTCCACCGGCAGCGGATTCCTCTGCCAGACGGTGGGCTGCGAAACCATGCTCGGGGCCGAGCCGAAAAGCCGGTTCGGCGAACCCTCCGCCCCCGAAAATCCCCAGGAGGTGCTGAACGCCATCGAACTCTGCTACCGGATTCGCCGCAGCCCCCATCCCGTCCGCCAGGAGTTGCCCGAGGGGCGCTCCCTCCGGCGCGGCGGCGCGGCCTGGCCCCTGCCCAGCGGGGACCTGTTCGTCAATACCTGCGGCGGCCTGGCTCCCGGCTGGCTGCTGATGAAGCTGGGCTACGAGGAGGCCCGCGCCGAACTCGAACTGCGGGTCCGGCAGCACTGGCACTGGCTCCAGCAGGACCGCTATCCGGAGTATGAATTCGACTCCTTCGCGCCGATGCTCGCCATTCGCGAAAGCCATCGCATCGTCGGCGAATACGTGCTCCGCGAGCAGGATGTGCAGACTCTGGTGAACCAGACGCCCCATCCGGACATCGTGGCCATCGCCGACCATCCCTTGGACACCCACGGCGCGGGCGGCGGTCTGGGCCAGGTGGCCACCCCCTACGGCATCCCCTACCGCTGTCTGGTCCCCAAGGGGCCCTGGCGGAATCTCCTCGTCGCCTGCCGGGGAGCCAGCTTCAGCCACATCGCCGCTTCGAGTTGCCGCCTGAGCCGCACCATGCTGGCCCTGGGCCATGCGGCCGGCCTCGCCGCCGCCGAAACCGCCCGCACCGGGACCGAAGTCATGGCCGTGGACCTGCCCGGCATCCAGGCCGAGCTGAATCTGCCGCTGGAATAAGTGCTTTCGCAACCCGCGAAGCGGGCCTTGGCGCGCGCTGTCGGCGGCGCTACGCTCCGGGCTGGATCATGGTTGCGGCAGTTCCCAGCCCATGAGTTTCGCCAGATACTGCGAAACCGCCTCGGCCAGGACGGCGTAGCCCTTGCCGTTGTAGTGGTAGGCGTCGCCTTGGTTGTCGGACCGGAGTTCCTCCCGGCCCGCCACCACCGCGTGCAGATCGTCGACGGGAATGCCGTTTTCCTGCATGACTCGGGCCGCGATCTCGTTGCGGGCGACGATCACCGCGTTGTTGGGGCTGTCGCCCCGCAGGGGGGTGATCGAGGCCCAGGCCAGCTTGGCATCGCCGGCCATCGCCTTCACCTTCGCCACGTAGTCGCGCAGGTATTGCTCGTATTTCTCCTGGGGGATCCCGAAGCCGTGGAGGCCGTGGTTGAAGTGGACGACGGCGTATTGGTACTCGCCGAGCATGTAGCCCATTTCCTTGAGCAGGGCCGGATCGGAGATGTTCTTCGAGGTGGCCAGCAGGTCCACGTTGGCGAATTCGGCCAGGCGCTTGCGCACGGCGCCGTTGTAGCCGTTGCAGATCGAGTCGCCCACCAGCAGGATGCGGGGACGGGCGGTGTCGTGGGCGTTCTCCCACCAGATGTGGCACCATTCGGCGCGTTCGCGGGCAGTGGACATGGCGGCGGCTCCCAGAAGGACGGCGAGGGCAACGATCAGGCGGTTCATTCTGCTACTCCACATGGTGCAAGCCAAACGGCAAAGCAAGATACCCCGAAGCGGCGGGTTGGCCAGAATTCCAGGATTCACCTGTGCAAACACAAAGCTCACGCAAGTAGAACGCCCTGTTTGTCAGGGTTCTGAGTGCCGGAAAACGTGTGTTCATGACCTTTTTCGTGACTGCACCGGAACTCGTGCAAATCTTTCGCGTGGAGCGGCCGCGTCCTCGCGGCCACCCGTCCCGCGCCATGCCTACCTTTACGGGTTGGTCGGGGCGTTTCCGGCGCTCCGCGCCGTGCGGCGGAGGACCGCCGCGCTCCACGCGCTTGGTATACAAGGCAGTTTTGGAGATGCGCCCGTCCTCGGGCGCGGGGCGCGGGGTCGGGACGAACGCCATGCCTACCTTTACGGGTTGGTCGGGGCGTTTCCGGCGCTCCGCGCCGTGCGCCCGAGGACGGGCGCCTCTCCAAGCGCTTGGTTTGCATGGCGACGGAGACGACGTCTTTGCTTGCGCACTCCGGTGAGGTTCTGGAATTCACGGTCGGCGGATAGTGCCGTCGGCGAGTTCGAGGACTTGGCCGATGCAGGGGGGCAGGTCCTCGGGATGGTGGGTGATGTAGACGACCTGGCTATGGTTGGCCCGGACCAGGCGGTCGAGGGTGGCATGGACGGCGGCGCGGTTCGCGGTATCGAGTCCCTGGCAGGGTTCATCGAGCACGAGGAGATCGGGGGCCTTCACCATGCCCCGCGCCAGCAGGGCCAGACGCTGCTGGCCCTCGGAAAGCTGGTCGAAGCGGCAAGCCGCAACGGCAGCCAGGCCGAGTTCGCGGAGCCATTGCTCGGCCTGCCGCCACTGGTCGTCGCTGGGTTGCCGGTAGAGCCCCAGGGAATCGAAGAGGCCGGAGGCCACGGTGGCGAGGGCAGTCGCTTCGGCGGGGTAGTTGAGATGCAGCTCGGGCGAGACATGGCCCACGCGCTGGCGCAGTTCCCGCGCGCTGATGCCCTTGCCGAGCCGTTGGCCGAAGAGCCGCACGTCCTGGGCGTAGGCTTGGGGATTGTCGCCGAGCAGCAGCCCGAGCAGGGTTGTCTTGCCCGCGCCGTTCGGCCCCAGCACCGCCCAGTTCTCGCCGCGCCGGATGGTCCAGTCAAGATCGTGCAGCACCACCTTGCCGCCGTACTGAATCCGGACCCCGCGCAGCTCGACCAGGGCTTCGCACGTCGCCGTCGGCGCGGAGAACGCAGGCAGGGGGGCCGGAATCTGGTTTTGGGGAACGCCGCCGTCCCAATCGCCCAGGGCCGTCACCGTGCCGTCGCGCATCGTGGCCAGATGGGTGGCCAGACGGCCCGGGTCATCGTGGCGGGGAGTGGTGAAGACCACGGCCATGCCCGCCCCGGTCCGCGCGGCCAGAATCTCGTGCAGACGTTCGCGGAACTCGCGGTCGAGCCCGGCGAACGGGTCGTCGAGCAGGAGCAGCCGGGGCTGCTGGATCAGGGCGCGGGCGAACATGACTTTCCGGCGCTCGCCGTTGGAGAGGGCGATGGCCCGGCGCTCCAGCAGGGGCTCGATGCCCAGCTCCGCCACCACCGCCTCCCGCCGGGACGCGAAGTCGCGGGGCACGATCTCGGGACCGAGCACCTGGTAAGGCGACACCCGGTAGATGCGCTCGGCGGACAGGGATTCGACCACCGAGACGGCATCCTCGCCGCCGCAACTATTCCAGCGGGCCTGATGATAGGGGGCGCTGCCCAGCAGTCCCCGCTGGTCGGCGAAACGCACCCGCACGATCTGCCAGCGGCTCACGGTGCTGGGATCGGGATAACCGGTGACGGCCTGCCCGTCCGGGGAATGATAGCAGACCCGCGCGGGGGTCCGGGCGGTTCCCGCCAGACAGTCCAGCAGGCTGCCTTTCCCCGCCCCTGGCGGACCCTGAATCGCCCAGCACTGGCCGGGATGGATGGTCCAGGCCAGTGGTTCCTGGCCGGGAACGGTGAGGGTGACGATGGGACAGGACATGAAACGGCGAAACTCCATCTTGACAGGCAACGGACCGCAAGATACACTCGCCCCTGCAACATGCTGGTCGTCGTGGTCGGACTTGTCCTCTGGACGCTTGCCTGGAAGGTATCCGCAAGGAGAGGATTCATGAGCAACCTGCCCGGTCTCCGCCTGCTGGATGTCCGCCGCTTCTTCGCGGACGGCAACCACAACGCCTTCACCGATTTGGTCCGCTTCCGGAACCGCCTCTATCTGGCCTTCCGCAGTTGCCCGGACGGTCACGCCGTGAACCGCACGGCCAAGGTCCGCATCTTCGTCAGCGCCGACGAGGGCGACACCTGGACCCAGGTCCACGAGTTCGCCGTGGCGGACCGCGACACCCGCGATCCCCATTTCCTGGTCTTCCGCGAGCGCCTCTTCGTCTACACCGGCACCTGGCTCTGCCCCGAGGGCATGACCCGCTACGACATCAACGACCATCTCGGCTACGCCGTGTGGAGC
>LVAZ01000164.1 GCA_001603055.1 Victivallales bacterium Lenti_02 | reverse complement strand
CCCGCGCAACGCCCGGAATTTCCGGGCGTTGCGCGGCGCATTTCTCTTCTTCGTGTCTTCGTGTCTTCGTGGTGAAAGATCGGCTGTTTTCAGAGCACGGCGGCCAGGGAACGGACGAATTCGGCGCAGTCGGCGATGCCTGCGGCGGGGGTCTTGGCCTCGGCCATGCGTTTGACGAGGGCGCTGCCCACGACCACGCCGTCGGCTTCCCGCGCCACGATTCGGGCCTGCTCCGGGGAGGAGATGCCGAAACCGGCCACCACGGGGACGGGCGACGCCTGGCGCATCCGGGCCAGCAGGTCGCTCAATTCGGCGGGCAGTTCGCTGCGGGTGCCGGTGACGCCGGTGACGGTGATGGTGTAGACGAAGCCGGTGGCGTCGGCCAGAATGCGCCTGGCTCGTTCCGGGGAGGTGGTCGGGGCGACCAGGCGGATGAGATGCAGACCGTTGGCGGTGAGGTCCGGCAGGATTTCGTCCATTTCCTCGAAGGGGACATCCACGACCAGCATGCCGTCCACGCCCGCCGCCGCCGCGTCCGCCGCCAATGCCTTCATGCCGTAGCGGAAGAGCACGTTGTAGTAGCTGAAGAGGACGAAAGGGGCCTGGACGCCCGCCGCCCGCAGCCGCCGGACCATGGCGAGAATCCCGCGCAGGGTGGTGCCGCTGGCCAGGGCGCGCTGGCTCGCGGCCTGGATGACGGGGCCGTCGGCCATGGGGTCGGAGAAGGGAACGCCGATTTCGACAATGTCGGTCCCGGCGGCGACGATCTCGCGGATCAGTTGCTCGGTGGCCGCCAGGTCGGGATCGCCCGCGCTGACGAACATCACCAATGCCTTGCGCCCCTTGGCGCGGCAGGTTTCGAAGGTTTGATCGATACGGTTCATGGGAATATCCTCAATCCAGCTTGCCTGCGGCGCGGAGCTTCAGCCGCGCTTCGGCCACGTTGTCCATATCCTTGTCGCCGCGTCCGGAGAGATTCACGACGAGAATCTTGTCCGCTCCCAGCGCGGGGGCGCGGCGCACCGCCTCGGCCACGGCATGGGCCGATTCGAGGGCGGGAATGATCCCCTCCGTCCGGCAGAGCAGATCGAAGGCACGAATCGCGTCGGGGTCGTCGATGACGTTGTACTCGGCCCGACCGATGTCGTTCAGATGGGCATGCTCGGGGCCGACGCCGGGGTAGTCGAGGCCCGCCGAGACGGAATGGGTGAGCTGCACCTGCCCCTCGGCATCCTGCATGAGATAGGTCTTGTTGCCGTGCAGAATCCCCACCTGGCCGGCGTTGATGCTGGCCGCGTGGCGTCCGGTCGCCAGACCGTCGCCGCCCGCCTCGACCCCGATCAGCCCGACTTCCTCGTCGGCGAGAAAGCCGGCGAAAATGCCCATGGCATTGCTGCCGCCGCCCACGCAGGCGATCACCTGGTCCGGCAGACGGCCTTCCTTTTCCAGAATCTGCCGCCGGGCCTCGGTGCCGATGACCGACTGGAAGAACTTGACCATCTCGGGGTAGGGATGGGGACCGGCCACAGTGCCGATCACATAGAAGGTGTCGCGCACGGTGGTGACCCAGTTGCGCAGGGCCTCGTTCATGGCGTCCTTGAGCGTGCCCTGGCCGCTGTCCACGGGGACCACAGTGGCCCCGAGCACCTTCATGCGCTGGACGTTGGGGGCCTGCCGATGGATATCCTCGGTACCCATGAAGACCTCGCACTTCAGGCCGAGCAGGGCGGCGACCGTGGCCGTGGCCACGCCGTGCATGCCCGCCCCGGTCTCGGCGATGACGCGGGGCTTGCCCATGCGCTTGGCCAGCAGGGCCTGGCCGAGGGTGTTGTTCACCTTGTGCGCCCCGGTATGGTTCAAGTCCTCGCGCTTGAGATAGATTTTCGCGCCGCCGAGATGTTCGGTCAGGCGACGGGCGAAGTAGAGCGGCGACTCGCGGCCCACATAGTCGCGCAGATAGCCCTCGAACTCCGCGAGGAACGCGGGGTCCTGGCGCGCGTGCTCGAAAACCGCCGTCAGCTCGTGGAGAGCGGGCATCAGCGTTTCCGCCACGTACTGCCCGCCGTAGATGCCGTAATGTCCAGTGCCCATGATTCTGCTCCCTATGCGTTCCGAGCGTTGTTCACGAAGGCCCGGATTTTGTCGTGATCCTTGATTCCCGGCGCGGCTTCGGTGCCGCTGGCCACGTCCACCGCGAAGGGGCGGACCTGGCGAACAGCCGCAGCCACGTTCTCCGGATTCAGCCCTCCGGCCAGCACGCAGCGCCGACGGACGGCCAGCCGGGCGGCAAGCCCCCAGTCGCAGCGCTGGCCCGTGCCGCCGTGGCGGTCGGGGCCGACGGCGTCGATCAGCAGCGCTTCGCCGGGAAGCGCCTCTGCCCGTGCCACATCCGCCTCGTCCGCCAGTCCCAGCGCCCGCCAGGCGCGGGGAACCGAACGCAGCAATTCGTCCGTTGCCGCGCCGCAGAACTGAATCACGTCCAGCCCGCCCTGTTCGAGAGCCGCGCGGGCGAAGGCGGGCGTGGCGTTCACCACCACCCCGACCTTGGCCACCGTGGCGGGCAGCAGGCGGGTCAATTCGCGCAACCGGGCCGGGGCCACGTAGCGCGGCGACTTGTCGTAGAGGACAAAACCGGCGAAATCGGCCCCGCAGTCGGCGACGCAGCGCACGTCCTCGGGACGGGTCAGACCGCAGATTTTGACCTGGACGCTCATTGTCCGCACGCCTCGTACTGGGCCAGCAACTCCCGCAGGGCGGCGCCGGGGGAAACGGCGCGCATGAGGGTTTCGCCGACCAGGAATCCGTCCGCGCCCGCCGCCACCAGCCGGGCCATGTCCGCGCCGCTGACAACGCCGCTTTCGGCGATGCGCACCTGGCTGGCGGGAATCTGGCCGAGCATCCGTTCGGCCACGGCCAAATCCACCTGGAAGGTCTTGAGATTGCGGCTGTTGACGCCGACCACATCCACCCCGAGGGGGAGGACGCGGGCGAGTTCCGCCTCGTCGTGGACCTCGGTCAGCACGCCCAGCCCGAGTTCCCGGGCCAGCGCGAACAATCGCGAGTACAGGCCATCCGGCAGCGAGGCCGCGATCAGCAGCAGGGCGGAAGCCCCCAACACCCTCGCCTCAACCACCTGGTATTCGTCCACGATGAAATCCTTGCGCAGGCAGGGAATCGGCACCGCCGGAGCCACTGCGGCCAGATAGTCGGGATGGCCCTGGAAGAAATGGGGCTCGGTGAGGACCGACAGGGCGGCCGCCCCGGCGGCGGCCAGTTCCCGCGCCAGATCGAGCGGCGCGAAATCCGCCCGGATCAGGCCCTTCGAAGGGGATGCCTTCTTGAGTTCGGCAATGATCGTCGGCCTGCCGCCGTCGGGACGGCGCAGAGCGTCGGCGAAGGGCAGCACCGGTCGGGCGGTGCCCAACCGCGCTTCGAGCGCGGCCAGCGGCACGGCCTGGCGGCGGGTTGCCACGTCGGCGCGGGTGCGTTCGACGATGGTGTCGAGAATGCTCATGCCGCCTGGCTTTCCCGGATCAGGGTTTCCAGTTTGTCGAGAGCCGCGCCGGAATCGATGGACTGGGCGGCCAGCTTGAGGCCCTGGTCGAGGGTGTCGGCCTTCTCGCCCGCGACGATGGCCGCCGCCGCGTTGAGCAGCACCACGGCGCGGGGCGCGCCGGTCAGCGAACCGTCGAGCACGCCGCGCAGGATTCTGGCGTTGGCGAGCGGGTCGCCGCCCGCCAGTTCCTCGATTGGGAAGGTCTCGCCGATGAGCAGCTCGGGAGCGAGGTCGTAGGTGCGGATTTTCCCGTCGCGCAGTTCGCTGACGCGGGTCGAGCCGGTGCAGGTGATTTCGTCGAGCCCGTCCTCGCCGTGGACGACGTAGGCCCGGCGGCAGCCGAGGTCCTTGAGGGCCTGGGCGAACATTTCGGTCAGTTCCGGGGCGAAGACCCCGAGCACCTGGCCGGTGGCCCCGGCGGGGTTGGTCAGCGGCCCGAGCATGTTGAAAACGGTGCGGATGCCGAGCTGGCGGCGGGCGGGCATGACGAACTTCATCGCCGGATGGAGATTGGGCGCGAACAGGAACCCGATGCCGTTTTCCTGGATGCACTGCTCCATGACGAGTGAGTCCACGGCGAGGTTGAAGCCCAGCTCGGCCAGCACGTCCGCCGAGCCGCATTTGCTGGTCACGGCCCGGTTGCCGTGCTTGGCGACGGTGACCCCGGCGCCGGCCACCACGAAGGCGGTGGTGGTCGAGATGTTGAAGGTGCCCGAGCCGTCGCCGCCGGTGCCGCAGGTGTCCACCACGCTGCGCCCGCCCGCGTCGATCAGCGTCGCATGGCGGCGCATGACCGCCGCCGCCGAGGCCACTTCGCCGGGGGTTTCCCCCTTCATCCGCAAGCCCATCAGAAAGGCCCCGATCTGGGCGTCGGTGGCGTTGCCCGCCATGATGTGGTTCATCACCACGGTGATTTCGGTGGGGCTCAGGTCTTCGCCCTGGAGCAGTTGTCCGAGTACTTGGGTGAACATGGCCTGATCCTTTATTGCTTGGTGCTCTGCACGAAATTGGCCAGGAGCCGTTTGCCGGCCGGGGTGAGGACCGACTCGGGATGGAACTGCACGCCCTCGACGGCGCATTCGCGGTGGCGTAGACCCATGATTTCGCCGTCCTCGGCCTCGGCGGTGATTTCGAGACAGGCGGGGAGCGACTCGCGCTCGACCGCCAGGGAGTGGTAGCGGGTGGCCTTCATCGGCGAGCGGATGCTGTCGAACACCCCCTTGCCGTCGTGGCTCACATTGGACACCTTGCCGTGCATGATGGCCTTGGCCTTCACCACTTTGCCGCCGAAGGCCGCGCCGATGGCCTGATGGCCGAGGCAGACGCCCAGCAGGGGAATCTTCCCCGCCGCCGCCTGGATCAGCGCGATCGAGATGCCCGCGCCTTCGGGACGGCAGGGGCCGGGGGAGACGACGATCCCCGCCGGAGCCAGGGCCAGCACCTCTTCGACGCTGACTTCGTCGTTGCGCCGCACCACCACCTCCTCGCCGATTTCGGCCAGGTACTGCACCAGATTGAAGGTGAACGAATCGTAGTTGTCCAGCATGAAAATCATGGAAGTGTCCTCACATTGCCAAGCCGTTGGCCGCCAGCTCCAGGGCGCGCATCATGCCCCGGGCCTTGTGGCAGGTCTCGTCGAATTCCCGCTCGGGAACGGAATCGTAGACAATCCCGGCGCCGACCTGGACGGATACCTCGCCGCCCGCGACCTCGAGGGTGCGGATGGTGATGGCCAGGTCCATGTTGCCGTCGTAGCCCAGATAGCCCACGGCCCCGCCGTAGGCCCCGCGCGGCTGGGGTTCCAGCTCGTTGATGATCTCCATCGCCCGGATTTTCGGCGCGCCGGAGAGGGTGCCCGCCGGGAAGGTCGAGCGGATCAGGTCGAAGGCGTCCTTGCCCTCCTGGAGGGTGGCTTTCACGTTCGAGACCAGATGCATCACATGGCTGTAGCGCTCGATGGTCATGAAATCGCTCACCTGCACGCTGGCGGGGGTGGCGACCCGGCCCAGGTCGTTCCGGCCCAGGTCCACGAGCATGAGATGCTCGGCCCGCTCCTTCTCGTCCTTGAGCAATTCGTCGGCCAGCGCCCGGTCCTCGGCCTCGGTGGCGCCGCGCGGACGGGTTCCCGCGATGGGGCGCAGCTCGGCGGTGTCCCCGGTCAGCCGCACCATCACCTCCGGCGAGGAGCCCACCAGCACCCGCTCGCCGGTCTTCAGGAAGAAGGTGTAGGGCGAGGGATTCACCAGCCGCAGGGCGCGGTAGAGGGTGAAGGGATCGGCAGGCAGCCGGGTCGAGAAGCGCTGCGACAGCACCGTCTGGATGATGTCCCCCTCGGAAATGTATTCCCGCGCCCGGCGGACCATGTCGCAGAACTCCTCGCGGCTCATGTTCGACTGGGGCTCGACCAGCTTGCCATGGATTTTAGGCTTGGGCATGGCGGGCTGGGCCAGCCGCCGCTCGATGGCCTCGATCCGGTGCTCCGCGTCCCGGTAGGCCGCCTCCGGCGACTCGAACCAGTCGGGCCGGGCGCAGGCCACGATCTTCATGGTGTGGCGGACGTTGTCGAAGACGATCATGGTGTCGGTGAGCATGAAACAGGCGGTCGGCCCGGCGAGTTCGGCCTTGGGCGCGGGCAGTTTCTCGAATTCGGCCACCGTCTCGTAGCCCAGGAAGCCCACCGCCCCCGCCACGAAGCGGGGCAGCTCGGGCAGGGACACCGGCACCGTCTGCGCCATCACCTGGCGCAGGGCCGCGAAGCCCGTCCCCTCGAGCCCCACCTTGCCCGACGACGTCTCCAGCACCGGCTTGCCCTGCCGCACCGTGAAGCACGAATGCGGATGCACCCCGATGAACGAATAGCGCCCCCAGTTGCGCCCCCCCTCCACGCTCTCCAGCAGAAACATCTGCCGGTCCTCGGCGAACCGGCTCGCCACCGAGACCGGCGTCTCGATGTCCGCCAGATGCTCGCGGTACACGGGAATCAGATTCCCCTTCGCGCACAGACTCTTGAACTCGTTGTATGCGGGAACACTCATCGTATCACCTTTCGCATCTCGTCAGAAACACCATCCTACCAGCCCAAAAAAAAGGGCCACGAACGACGTTCGCGGCCACCATCGGCAAAAACCGGGCATCCGGACGTCCCTAGGGACGCCACCACCAAACCAGCTTGCCCGGATGTTTCATCATGACCGACACCTTTTTGCAGAATCAGCGTTTCGATACACTAGAACAATAAGGGCGATATTCCCCCCGTCAAGGCGGCGCGGAGTTTTTTTCGTTCCCACTCGATAGAACGCAATAGAAACTGAGCTCTCCCTGGCGGGATCGGAATCAAGGGAGAGCGGCAAAGGTTGCAACCCGTTTCGGTCGGCTGAGAGGCCGGGCGAGGGCAAGCCTCGCCCCTACGGGCTACCATATGCCGCCCACCGGGCCGGGCTCCAGACCAGGCAAGCTCGATGCCGGACTTCGAGGATGCGGTGCTGGCCTATGCCGCCAGCCAGGCGGGCACCGAGCGGATCATCACCCGCAACCCGCGCGATTTCCGCGACTCCCCTGTTCTGGGCATCGACCCAATCGAGTTTCTGGCGCAGCTCCCCACCCGCTGAACCCATCTTCCGGGGGCAACGGGGAGGCAAGGGACGAAAAGGACAGGACCGGCGTCCTTTTCGTCCCGTTTGCGTAGATCTACTTGTAGCCCCAGGAGCTGAGGTTGCGGTAGCTGATGGCGAGGCTGTCGAAGGGGTTGCCGGGGCAGACGTCCTGCTCGACGGGCATCCATTTGACGCCGATCTTCTCGACGGTCTTCATGATCTCCGGCCAGTCGAGGTTGCCCTCGCCGACTTCGGTGTAGAACTGGGTGCGGTCGGGCTTGATGGCGAAATCTTTGAGGTGGATCACATCGCAGCGGCCGACGAATTTCTTCAGCCAGGCGACGGGGCTGCCGCCGCCGTGGGCGACCCAGTAGAGGTCGGGCTCGAACTGGAAGGCGGCGGGGTCGGAATCCTCGAAGAGGATGTCCATGACCCGGCGGCCATCGTCCATCTTGGCGAATTCCTGGCTGTGGTTGTGGTAGATGAAGGTGATGCCCGCCTCCTTGAGCTTGGCGCCGACGGCGCTGGCCTCCTTGGCGAAGGCGCTCCAGGTGGCGGCGTTTTCGCGGGCGTCCTTGGGGGCGCCGCCGATGCCGGCGTAGGCGCAGCCCATGGCCTGGTGGTCGGCGATCACCTTGGCGAGGTCGGCGCGCATGGCGTCGAAGCTGATGTGGGTGGCGCAGACGGTCAGCCCCAGATCGTCGCAGATGCGCTTGAGTTCGGCGGGCGCGATGGGCTCGTCGCGGCCGATGCCCGAGTTCTGGACGGCGGTGTAGCCGATGGCGGCGATTTTCCTGAGGCTCTCGGCGATCTCGCGGGGGTTCTTGCAGAACTCGCGGCAGGTGTACAACTGGGCGGCGACAACAGGCTTGCTCATCGTTCGGCTCCTTGGCTGGGGAAAGAAAAAACCAGCCGTAAACCTACCGCCGTTCCGGACGCATTCCAGAAATCCGGGAGGCCGCCTGACCGAGCCGCCGCCGCGCCTACTCCGCCGAGTCGTCGTCCGCATCCTTGCGGAGATAGGGCTCCGAGGCGGGGACACGGCGGAAGGCGTGGGTGGGGCAGGCGCGGGCGATGGCGCACTCGTTGCAATCGAGACAGAGGTCGTGCATCACCTGGAGGTAGAGCGAGCCGTTGCCGAACTGGCCGCAGGTCTTGACGCATTTGCCGCAGCCGACGCAGAGTTCCTCGTCGATGGTGTACTCGTAGTAGGGCTCCTCGACGAAACGGCGGCGGATGGCGCCGGTGGGACAGGTCTGGTTTTCGGCGGCGCTGTCGAGGGAGGGGGCGTCGGAGTGGAAATAGCCGAAGCAGAGGTTGCAGTAGCCGCACATGGCGAAGGAATGGACGCACTTCACCGCCGAGGGGCGGACCACGCATTCGGTCTCGCAGCGGCCGCACTGCACGCAGAGCTGGGGGTCGATCTGCCAGACCAGCCGTTCGGAGGACTTGCGCGCGGCCGCGCCGACCACGCCCAGAACGCCCGCGCCGGCCGCGCAGGCCAGGCAGCGCCGGACGAAGTCGCGGCGGGAGATATCCGGGTTGGCGGGCGGCTGGGGCAACTTCGGCGTCCTTGGCTGGTCTGTATTGCTTCAATCTACTCCCTCGGCGCCGTTCGCGAAAGCCCGCGCGGCTTGGCGGCGAAAGCGGGAGAGGCTACAGTCCCCCCACGAACCTTCCCCGCAAGAGGCGGCCATGCAGATCGATTTCCATGCCACGTCCGCAGCCCTGCGTCCGGCCCTGGCGCGATTCTGGGAGGTGTCGGGCGCGAAGCTCGACGCCATCCGGCGCGAATACGACGAATCCCAGGGGTCCCCGGTGTTCACGGTGGCGGGGAAGTACACGACCCGGGGCTGGACGGAATGGACCCAGGGGTTCCAGTACGGTGGCGAGCTGCTCCAGTTCGACGCCACCGGCGAGGAGCGGTTTCTCGCCGCCGGGCGGGAGCGGACCTTCGCGCGCATGTCCCCCCATCTCACCCATTTCGGGGTCCACGACCACGGCTTCAACAACATCAGCACCTACGGCAATCTCCGCCGCCTGATGAACGAGGGGCGGATTCCGGAGAATCCCTGGGAGCGGCAGTTCCATGAGCTGGCGCTGAAGGTCTCGGGGGCGGTGCAGGCGCGGCGCTGGACGGCGCTGCCCGGCGGCGGGGGCTACATCCATTCCTTCAACGGCCCCCATTCCCTGTTTGCCGACACCATCCGCTCGCTGCGCTCGCTCGCCCTCGCCCACCGGCTCGGCCAGACCTATCTGGGCGAAAACGATGTCGCCACCCCCCTGCTCTCCCGGCTGCTGGCCCATGCCCGCACCACGGCGGAACACATCGTCTTCCACGGGCAGGGGCGCGACGCCTACGATGTGCGGGGCCGCACGGCGCACGAGGCCATCTTCAACCTGACGGACGGCAGCTTCCGCTGCCCCAGCTCCCAGCAGGGTTTCTCGCCCTTCACCACCTGGACCCGGGGACTCGCCTGGATCATGCTGGGCTACACGGAGCAGCTCGAATTCGCCGCCGCCCTGCCGGACGCGGAACTGGCCCCCTACGGCGGCCGCGGGGAAATCGAGGGCTTCCTGCTCGACAATGCCCTCGCCACCGCCGATTTCTACCTGGAAAACACCCCGGCGGACGGGATTCCCTACTGGGACACCGGGGCGCCCGGCCTGCACCGTCTGGGCGACTATCTGAACCGTCCCGCCGAACCGGAGAACGACTGGGAGCCGGTGGACAGCTCCGCCGCCGCCATCGCGGCCCAGGCCCTGCTCCGACTGGGCAACTATCTCCAGGAAAAGGGCGACCACTACTGGCAGGCGGGGCTGACGGTGATGGGCACCCTGCTCGACGAGCCGTACCTGAGCCTCGACCCGAACCATCAGGGGCTCATTCTCCATTCCGTCTACCACCGTCCCCGGGGCTGGGACCATATCCCGCCCGGCCGCCGGATTCCCTGCGGCGAATCCAGCATGTGGGGGGACTACCACGCCCGCGAGGCGGCGCTCTATCTGACCCGCCTGAACGAGGGTCGCCCCTACCTCACCTTCTTCGCCTGAACCGCACGAAAGGCCCGGCCATGATTGTCAGCGACTTGCAGCAGATCGAGGGGCGGCGCTATCCCGCCCGGCGGCGGACCCAGAACCTGGTGGGCGGCGCGGCCCCCATCCAGACTCCCGAGTTCAGCATGGGCTACGTGACTCTGGACCCCGACGGCGGACAGGTGCCCTGGCACAACCAGGAACAGGTGGAAGTGTACTTCGTGGTCGAGGGCGTGGGCGAAATGTGCCTGGGCGAGGAGGTCCGCGAACTGCGCGCCGGGCAGGCGGTGCTGATTCCCTCCGGGGTGTTCCACCAGCTCAGCAACCGGGGAAGCACCCCCCTCACCTTCCTGTACGTGTACGGGCCGGCTGGCGACGTGGCCCACTGGCGGCAGGAACTGGCGGGCACCCTGCCCGCCGCGGGCAAGGACGCGCCGCCGCTGCCCGCAGGCGCCCAATTCCCCCAGACCACCGAACCGCCCGAGGGCGGCCCCGTCCACATCTGACCACGCCGGGAGAAACCCCATGGAAACCAGACGCATCGGCATCATCATGAACGGCGTGACCGGGCGCATGGGCGGCAACCAGCACCTGGCCCGCTCCATCACCCCGATCATCAAGCAGGGCGGGATCGCGGTCGGCAACGACCTGATCCTGATGCCCGAGCCGATTCTGACCGGGCGGCGCGAAGCCGCGCTCAAGGAACTGGCCGAACGCTACGGTCGGGAGGCGCGGGGACAAGCCTTCGCCTACACCACCGATCTGGCCGGCGCCCTGGCGGGCAAATATGGCGAGCACGAGATATTCTTCGACGCCTCGGGCACGCTGCAACGGGCCGGATTCGTGGAGCAGGCGGTGGCGGCGGGCAAGGCCGTCTACTGCGAGAAACCCACCGCCACGACCACCGCCGAGGCCGTGCGCCTGGCCCGGCTCGTCGAGCAGGCGGGGCTGAAGAACGGCGTGGTGCAGGACAAGCTCTGGCTTCCCGGCCTGCGCAAGCTGCGCATGCTGCGCGAGCTTGGCTTCTTCGGCCGCATCCTCTCGGTGCGCGGCGAATTCGGCTACTGGGTGTTCACGGGCATGGACTACGACCAGCCCGCCCAGCGCCCGAGCTGGAACTACCGGGCCGAGGACGGCGGCGGCATCATGATCGACATGTTCTGCCATTGGCGCTATGTGATCGAGGACCTCTTCGGCCCGATCCGCCGCCTGGTCGCCCACGGCAGCACGGATATTCCCGAGCGGCGCGGCGAGGACGGTCTGCCCTATCCCGCCACCGCCGACGACTCGGCCTACGCCATCTTCCTGCTCGAGGACGGCACGGTCTGCCAGTTCAACAGCAGTTGGTGCACCCGCGTCCGGCGGGACGATCTGCTGACCATCCAGGTGGACGGGACGAAGGGCTCGGCGGTGGCCGGGCTGCGCGAGGTGTTCGTGCAGAGCGCCGCCGAAACCCCCAAGCCGGTGTGGAATCCGGACATTCCCCAGCCCCTCGATTTCTTCGCGGGCTGGACGCCGGTGCCCGCCAACATCGAGTACGACAATGCCTTCAAGGTGCAGTGGGAGGAGTTCATCCGGCACGTGGCGCTGGACACGCCCTGGCGGTACACCCTGATGGAGGGGGCCAAGGGCGTGCAGCTCGCGGAACTCGGCATGGCCTCCTGGCGGGAGCGCCGCTGGGTCGATCTCCCCGCCCTGGATCAGTAGCCGCCGAACAGACGCTGGACCACGTCGGGCGGCAGCGGCTGATAGCCGCAGGGCTCCATCGAGAAGGAGCCCCGGCCCCCGCTGAGGCGGGGCAGCGCCTTGCCGAAGCCGAACATCTCCCCGAGAGGCACCTCGCAGGAAATCCGGCGGACATCGCCGACGCTGGACATGTCGTGGATGACAGCCCGGCGGGGCTGGATGTACATGGAAATCTCGCCGATGCAGTCGTCGGGCGCCATCACCTCGAGGTGCATGAGCGGTTCGAGGACGATGGTGCCCACCTTGCGGATCGCCTGGTCCACGGCCTGGAGGACGGCGCCGACCACGGCGCCCTCCGTGGTCCGGACGGGGTCGGTCTTGAGTTCGGTCAGTTCGGCGGAGAGATAGATGAGGGGGTAGCCGTGGTTGCCGCCGGTGCGGAGCGCGTCGTTGAGGGCGCGTTCGGCCGCGAGCACGAAGTCGCGCTTGACGTTGGCGAGGCCGCGGGCGCTGTTCCTGACCACGAAAAGCTCGTCGCCCTTGGGCAGGGGCCGGAAGGAGACGGCGACCTCGGCGTAGATTTCGTTCTCCCCGGCCATGCGCGAGAACACCACATGCTCCTGGCAGGCCGCCTTGAGGGTTTCGCGGTAGGCCACGCGGGGCTCGCCGACGCGGACCGGGACATTGAAGTCGTTGACCAGGCGCTTGAGGTTGATCTCGAGGTGGAGTTCGCCCATGCCGGAGATGATCCGCTGGCCGGTGTCCTCGTCGCGGTTGCGGGTGAGGGTCTGGTCCTCGCGGCAGAGCAGTTCGAGCATTTCGTCCAGCTTGTCCTTGTCGCTGCTCAGCCGGGGCTCGATGGCCATGGAGATGACCGGGTCGGGGAAGGTGATCTTTTCGAGGGTGACGGGGTGGCGGGGGTCGCAGAGGGTGTCGCCGATGCCGCAGTTGCGCAGGCCGACCACGCCGACGATGTCGCCGGGGCCCACCGAACCGATGGACTCGGTGCTCTTCGCGTAGATTTTGAACAACTGCTTGGGGCGGACCTTCTCGCCGGTGCGGGGATTGAGCAGGGTGTCGTTGGCGGCGAGGGTTCCCTGGTAGGTGCGCACGTAGAAGAGGTCCGCCGTCTTCGAGGCGGAGACTTTGAAGATGAGCCCGGCGAAGGGCTGTTTGGGCTCGGGGTGGAGGATGGTGGCGCCGCCTTTCCGGGCATCCTCGGCGGGAACATCCCAGCAGTCCATGGGGGAAGGCAGATAGTCGCCCACCGCATCCACCAAGGGCTGGATGCCGATGCTGCGCTTGCCGCTGCCGAGGAGGATCGGCACCAGCTTGTGGGAGAGGGTCAGCTCGCGGACCACCTGTTTGACCAGGGCGACGGGAACGCCCTCCCCGGCCAGATAGGCCTCGGCGATCTCGTCGGACTCGTCGGCCAGCCGTTCGAGCATTTCCTCGCGCAGAATCTGCATTTCCTCGGCCAGTTCGCCGGGAACCGGTCCGCGGAGGACTTCCTCGTTGGTCTCGCCCGCGAAGGTGATGTGCTCCATGGTCACCAGGTCCACGAGGGAGCGGAAGGCGTCCTCGATGCCGACGGGGGCCATGATGGGCAGCGCCCGGTTGCCGAACTTCTCGTTGATCTCCCCGACCACCCGGGGGAAGGAGGCCCCGACGCGGTCGAGCTTGTTGACGAAGGCGATCTTGGGGACGCGGTATTTGTCGGCCTGGCGCCAGACCTTCTCGCTCTGGGCCTCGACGCCCTCGACGCCGCTGAAGACGACCACGGCCCCGTCGATGACGCGCAGGGAACGCTCGACCTCGGCGGTGAAATCGATGTGGCCGGGGGTGTCGATGAGGTGGATGAGGTGATCCTTCCAGGGGATGGTGGCGGCGGCGGCGACGATGGTGATGCCGCGTTCGCGCTCCTCGGGCAGGAAGTCCATGACCGTCGTGCCGTCGTCGATCTTGCCGTAGCGATGGGTCAGGCCGGAAAAATAGAGGATGCCCTCGCTGACGGTCGTCTTGCCGGCATCGATGTGGGCGATGATGCCAATATTGCGGATGCGTTCCATGTCGCTCATGCGGCGGAATTCCTGGTGGATGGGGTACAACGGCACGGCATAGAATAAAGGCAGGCGGGGCTGTCCGCAAGG